>JAFLCM010000035.1:4891-11351 GCA_017303565.1 Planctomycetota bacterium | reverse complement strand
TCCTTTCGGGTTTCCCTGAAGCTCTTGAGGAGCGGCAGGACCGTCTTTGGTGATTGAAAAGGCCGGCCATACCGGAAGACGGACCAGTGAGACCGATACGACCCTAGGGTAGGCGGTGAGGGTGGTTTTGGCAAGGTCGTGGAAAGATGGTCTTGTTGACAAAAACCGAACAAGCGAGCGGTTGCTTTCTCACCGCACTCACAAATGAACAACCCCGGATCGCTCCGGGGTTGTTTGCAGGAACAGGATCCGCGAACTGATCAACGCTTGCGGCGGCCAGCGGCCAGGCCGCCCAGGGCGAGCAGAGCGGCCGCGCCCGGGGTGGGCACCGAGCTGCTGGTGTTCTGAGCGGGGGAGCCGTCGTTGCCGGTGACCGAGGAGCCGCCCTGGCCGGCGGTCGCCACCGAGGGGGGAAGGGCCGGGTTGGCGGCGGGACCGGTGCCGGGGTTCACGGTCGAGTTCGTCTCGCCGGGGTTGGTCTGGGCGTTCTGGGCCACGTCCTGAACGTCGGGGCCGCTGAACGGGAAGAGGTCGCCCGTATCAAAGCCCGCGTTCGTCGAGGGTGAGCGCGAGAATCCCGCCTGCGAGCCGAGCGTCGAGCGCTGGGCCTGCGGGGCGCTCTGGGCCAAGTCGGCGTCCAGGGTGCTCTGATCGATCCTGCGGCCGTTGAAGCCGATCACCGGGCCGTTTGTGCCCCCCGAGCGAGCACCTGCGGCGAAGTTCGCGACGAACGGGGCGGACTCGGTGGTGGGGGCCGGGGCCTGCAGCGCGGTGTCGGCAGCCAAGCGAGCGCCGGCGGGCACCGGACGCGAGGACGCGACGTCGCGGGTCATGAAGTCGGGCAGCGACGGCATGTTGCCGATCGCACCCTGGCCCTGCTCGCCGTGGCGGACGCTGGGCAGCACCGCCGGCGAGTAGTCGATCTTGTAGGAGACGCGCTGGCTGGGCGCGTTGACGCTGGAGAGGTTCGAGCCCCCCGAGCGCGACTGGCTCAGGACGCCCATCGCCGTAGCGACAGCGGTACCACCAACGAGCGCGATGACCGCGCCGCGAATGCCATGACGTACCATGACTCTCCTCCAACGTCGTGAGGGATGATTGGGTCAGACTCCGTCCCGAGGTCCTGTGCAAGCACTTCGGGACGATGACACCATAACCCCGAGTCGGGGTCCGGGCAAGCACAACCCCGAGAATTCCGCCCGAATCACGCCGGCGTATTGTCGATTCTCGGCGCTCGGGGTACCCGGACGCAGCGGCGTTTCTTCCCCTCCGCAACGCCCCGGATCCGGCCGCGGGATAATGCGGCTCGGGGCTTCCCCCGAGGGATCGGAACCCCGACCCTGCGGAGCGCCAACGGAAAGGCCCGAGCGTGTGGACCATCCTGGTCATCTCGATCGATTGGGCCATCCGCGTCGCGATGGTGATCACCGTGCTGATGCGTAAGCGCGGGTCCGATGCCCTCGCGTGGCTCGCGGTCTGCCTCGCGTTCCCCGTCATCGGGCTGTTCCTGTACCTCCTCATCGGCGGCAACCGCCTCGGTCGCCGGCGCTCGCGCCGCTATGCCGAGGCGGTGCGCGAACTCGGCATCAGCGTCGGCCCGGCGGGCCAACGCTGCACCGCGGTCGTTCCCAAGGGCCGAGAGGACCTCGCCCGCCTGGGCGAAAACCTCGGCGAACTCCCCACCCTCGGCGGCAACAGCGCCGAACTCATCGACGAGCCGACCGAGTACCTCAACCGCATCATCCTCGACATCGACGGCGCGAAGTCCCGCGTTCACGCGCTGTTCTACATCTTCGAGGACGACCGGGCCGGGCGCGAAGTGGGGGAGGCGCTCAAGCGCGCCAGCGCCCGCGGCGTCAAGGTCCGCCTGCTCGTCGACGCCGTGGGCTCGCGCCCCATGCTGCGCCGTTTCGCGCCCGAACTCCGCGCCGCCGGCGTCGAGGTGCGCGACATGCTGCCCGTCACGCCCTTCCGGCGCCGCCTCGCCCGCATTGACCTCCGCAACCACCGCAAGATCGTCATCGTCGATTCGGCGGTGGCCTTTACGGGAAGCCAGAACATCGTGGACCCCCAGGCCGCCGACTCGCCGCGGGAGGGATTCTCCGGCTCGCGGACCACAGGCGGCTCGGCGGGTCCCGGGAACTCCGGCCCCGGCCCGGGCGCGGGCCTTCGCGGTTCCTCCGGCCCGAGCAGCCCCTCGAACGGCTCATCGGGCGACCGGCGCGCCAGGTTCCGCTTCCGGCGCGCCCGCCAGCAGTGGGACGATCTCAGCGTCCGCCTGAGGGGACCGATCGTCGCCCAGGCCGAACGCGTCTTTCTCGAGGACTGGTACACGACCACCGGCGAGGTCATCGACCTTCAGAGCGCGTCGGCGGAGCTGGGGCAAGCGGGCAAAATCGTCGCCCAGGTCGTCCCCAGCGGGCCGACCTCGCCCACCCACGTCTTCCACAAGTTCATCCTCGCGGCGCTGCACGACGCCAACAGGTCCATCGAACTCTGCACCGCCTACTTCGTCCCCGACGAGGCCGTCATCCTCGCCCTGAAGATCGCCCGGGCCCGCGGCGTCGAGGTCGACCTCGTCGTCCCCAGCAAGAGCGACCAGTGGATGGTCGCGCTCGCCGCCCGGGCTCACTTCGAAGAGCTGCTGGAGGCGGGCATCCGCGTCCACGAGCACCGCGGCCTGATGCTGCACTCCAAGAGCCTCGCGATCGACGACGACCTGTGCGTCCTCGGCTCGGGCAACATCGACATGCGCTCGTTCCACCTCAACTTCGAGGTGTCGCTGGTGGTCTACGGCACGGAGTTCAACGCGGCGCTGCGCAGGGCCCACGCGCGCTACGTCCGGCAGTCGCGTGCCCTCGACCGCTCGGAATGGTCGAAGCGCCCCGCACCGGTCCGCCTGGGCGAGCGCGCCGTCGCCCTGCTCAGCCCGCTGCTGTGATCGCAGCGCCCTTTCGGGTCCTGCCTCACGCCTTCATCTTCCGGTAGCGCCGGATCACGTTGTTCGTCGAGGAGTCATGCCCCAGCGCTGGCTCGGCCTTGCTCTCGAGTTCCGGGATGATCCGGTTCGCCAGCACCTTGCCCAGTTCCACGCCCCACTGGTCGAACGAACCGATCCCCCACACCACGCCCTGCGCGAACACGATGTGCTCGTACAGCGCCACCAGCGTCCCGAGCACCCGCGGCGACAGGCGCTCGGCGAGGATCAGGTTCGACGGGCGGTTGCCCTCGAACACCTTGTGCGCCACCAGCGCCTCGGGCACGCCCTCCTTGCGGACCTCCTCGGGCGTCTTGCCGAACGCCAGCGCCTCGGTCTGCGCGAACACGTTGGCCATCAGCATGTCGTGGTGACGCCCGATCGGGTTGAGCGACCGCGCGAACCCGATGAAGTCGCACGGGATGAGCTTCGTCCCCTGGTGGATCAACTGGTAGAACGAGTGCTGCCCGTTCGTCCCCGGCTCGCCCCAGTAGACCGGCCCGGTCTGGTAGGTCACCGGCTCGCCGCCCAGCGTCACCCGCTTGCCGTTGCTCTCCATGGTGAGCTGCTGCAGGTACGCGGGGAAGCGCTTGAGGTACTGGTCGTAGGGGAGCACCGCCACCGTCTCGGCCCCGAAGAAACTCGCGTACCACACGCTGAGCATCCCCATGATCACCGGCAGGTTCTTCTCGAGCGGCGCGGTGCGGAAGTGCTCGTCCATCACCCGGAAGCCCTCGAGCATCTCGGTGAAAGCCGCCGGGCCCGCCGCGATCATGGTTGAAAGACCGATCGCCGAGTCCATCGAGTACCGCCCGCCCACCCAGTCCCAGAAGCCGAACATGTTGGCAGTGTCAATCCCGAACTCCTTCACCTTCTCCGCGTTGGTCGAGACCGCCACGAAGTGCTTGGCCACGCTCGATGCATCGTTGTTGAACGCTCTCAGGAGCCAGTCGCGGCACGTCTGCGCGTTCGTCATCGTCTCCAGCGTGGTGAACGTCTTGCTGCACACCAGGAACAGCGTCTCCGCCGGGTCGAGGTCGCGCAGCGCCTCGGCGGCGTCCGTCGCGTCCACGTTCGAGACGAACACCATCCGCAGCCCGCGGTCGCTGAACGAGCGCAGCGCCTCGTACGCCATGACCGGCCCCAGGTCGGAGCCGCCGATGCCGATGTTGACGACGTTGCGGATCCGCTTGCCGGTGTGCCCCTTCCACGCCCCCGACCGCACCCGGTCGGCGAAGGCCGCCATCTTGTCCAGCACCTCCCACACGTCGGGCACCACGTTCCTGCCGTCGACCATCACCGTCGACCCGCGGGGCGCCCGCAGCGCCGTGTGCAGGACCGCGCGGTTCTCGGTGACGTTGATCTTCTCCCCCGTGAACATCGCCTCGATGCGGCCCTTCAGGCCCGCCTGCCCAGCCAGTTCGAAGAGCAGCCGCATCGTTTCGTCGGTGGCGCGGTTCTTCGAGTAGTCCAGGAACAGCCCGCACGCCTCGGCGGTCATTCTCTCGCCGCGCGAGCCGTCCTTCGAGAACAGGTCGCGCAGGTGCGCCGGCTTCATCGCGGCGGCGTGGGCCTGCAGGAGCGACCAGGCGGGGCGGGACGTGGCGAGCAGGGAGGTGGGCATGGGGCGCTCCGATGGTGGGAACGGGGGACGTGCCGTCGAGACCCGTTTCGATGCCAGACTACCTCAAGTGGGCGCAGGCCATGAGACGCCCGTTCGCCGCCGGACCGCCCACCAATGGTCCCCGTTACCATGCCCCCATGCCCCTCGAAATCGGCCGAACCCTGATCGACCGCCAGCGGATCCGCGCCCGCGTTGGAGAGATGGGTCGCGCCCTCGCCTCCGACCTCCGCGCCGAACTCCAGCGCGAGGGCCAGGACGCCGAGCACCACCCCGACCGCATCGTGATGCTCCCGGTGCTCACCGGCGCGGTCGTCTTCGTCGCCGACCTCATCCGCGAGATGCCCATGCGCCTCTCGATGCGCGTGGTCTCCGTCAGCAGTTACCCCGGGGCCAGCACCCAGAGCAAGGGCGCGATGCTCCGCGGCGCCCTCCCGACCGACCTCGCCGGGCGCCACGTCGTGGTCGTCGACGACATCCTCGACACGGGCCAGACCCTGGGCCTGCTCCGCGATCTCATCCTCGAACAGAAGCCCGCCAGCCTCCGCATCTGCGTCCTGCTCACCAAACTCGTCCCCCGCAAGGTCGAGGTCAGCGCCGACTACAGCGGCTTCGACATCCCCGATGAGTTCGTCGTCGGCTACGGCCTCGACTACGACGGCTTCTACCGCAACCACCCGGACATCGTCGTGCTCGAGCCGAGATAGCGGCTCGCCGCCGCTGCCACGCGTCGTCACTCCCCGACGTTGAGCACGATCTTGATCCCCTCGCCCGACTGCATCAGGCGGAACGCCTCATCCGCGCGCTCCATCGGCAGCTCGTGCGTCACGATGGGGTCGAGGTCGATCCTCCCGCTGACCAGCAGGTTCTCCATCTGGTACCACGTCTCCCACATCCGCCGCCCGTTGATCCCCAACACCTTCGCGCCCTTGAAGACGACGTGGTTGGTGAGGTCGAACGCGAAGGGCTTGGACGGGATGCCCAGGAGCGCCGCCGTCCCGCCGTTGCGGAGCGCCCGGAAGCCCTCGTCGGTCGCCGCCGGTGAGCCCGACATCTCTAGCAGCACGTCCACGCCGTCGCCGCGGGTCTCCTTCTTCACCCGCTCGATCCAGTTCTTATCGGTGATGGGGTTGAACACGTCCGCGGCCCCGAGGCGGCGCGCCAGTTCCAGCCGCTTGGGGTTGGTGTCGGTCGCGTAGATGCGGGACGCGCCCGCCGCCCGCGCCACCGTCACCGCCATCAGGCCGATGATCCCCACGCCGGTGATGACCACCGACTTGGTGCTGACGCCGGCGCTCATGACCGTGTGCACGGCGTTGCCCAGCGGGTCCATGATCGCCGCGAAGCGGTCCGGGATCGCCTCGTGCATCGCCCACACGTTGCCCGCGGGCAGGATGAGATACTCCGCGAAGCACCCGTCGCGATCGACGCCCAGGATCCGCGTGTCGCTGGCGATGTGCGCGTTGCCGGTCCGCGAGTTGTAGTCGTTGAACGACGTGATGTGCCCCTCGGCGCTCACGCGCTGGCCCACGGTGCAGTTGGTCACCCCCGCGCCCAGCGCCACCACCGTCCCGACGAACTCGTGCCCGGTCACGATGCCCACCGGGATGCGGCTCTTGGCCCAGTCGTCCCATTCAAAGATGTGCCGGTCGGTCCCGCACACGCCCGCCTTCTTGACGCGGATCAGCACCTCGCCCGGTCCGGGTTGGCCGCGGGGCAGGTCGCGGGCGGACTCGCTCTGCGGCAACGGACGCGCCGCGACGAAGTCCAGCCCCTCCGCGGCACGGGCCTTCACCAGCGCCCGCATCGTGCCCGTGGGCGCCAACGATCCCATCCCGGACCCGATCGAGCGGCCCATCGGC
>JAFLCM010000035.1:0-4881 GCA_017303565.1 Planctomycetota bacterium | reverse complement strand
GAAGCAGCGGCGGGGGAGCCCGGAGCGCGGGAAACGGTGCTTGCCATGCGGTGCCTTGCGGAATGAGGCGAATGAACTCGCGGGCCGAACGCCGTCAGGTTCGGCCGCCGTACCGGTGAAGTCTATTCGCCTCCCTCGATCGGCGAAAGCCGCTCCGCAGCACGTCTCCCAGGTCACCCGCCCAACCCCAGCGGACCTCTGGGTTTCCCCTCGCCTCCGACTGGCCCAGCCGGTCCCCGGCGGGTCTCGGCGGGCATCGCCGCGACCGCCCCAGCCTCGACCGTCAGGCCAGCGACTCCTTGGGGCTCGTGCTCGTTTCATTTGCGCTCGCCTCCGGGCCCTGTTTCATCATCCCGCTCGCGAGCCTGTTCAGCACGTTGAGCAGCGACACCAGCTTGCCCGTCGATTCCTCGATCGAGCCGGTGGCGTTCAGTTCCGCCAGCGCTTCCCGCGCCGCGAACGCGACCGACCGGAAGCCGTAGCCCGGCGCAGTGGCCTGCAAGCCGCGGCACACCGCTTGGGCGGCCCGCACGTCGTTCGACTTCGTCGCCGTCTCCAGCAGCACCACGCACTCGGCGCAGTGTGACACGAAGTACCGCACCATGTCGGGGTCGTCGTCATGCTCGTCCCGGGGGCCTTGGCCCGGAGCGCCGTCGCTGGGTTCGTAGGGGCATCCGGCGCCCAGCGCCCGCGCCATCGCGTCGTGCACCTCGGGCACCGCCAACGGCGCGACGATGCACGCGGCCATCCCGTGCCCCAGCGCGGCGGTGACGACCGCGGGGTCGGAGGGGTAAACCAGACCAACCAGCGGAAGCGACGGACAGTGGTCCTGCAAGGCGCCCATCGCGGTGTCCATCTCGAACTGGTCCAACGACATGTCCAGCACCACCGCCGAAGCCCCCGACCGTTTCAGGCGGTCGATGAACCCTCCCGGCGTCTCGACGCCCGTCGCGTCCAGGCCGGTCTGGCGCAGCCTCCCCACTGCGAGCACCCGCTCGGCGCTGCGGTGTGACAGCACGATGACCGAGCCGGCGAGGGGCGCCCTCGTCTCGGAGCAGCGCCCCTCGCCCTGCCCGGATCGTTCGGGATCCAGCACGCAGAACTCGTTCGTGTCGATCACCTCCGTGAACGACACACCCACCTCGTGCACCTTGCCGCCGATGAACCGGCAGAAGGCCACTTTCCCCGCGCACGCCTTGTGCCCGCCCTTCAGGTCGGGCAGCCCCACCGTCACCGCCGTCCCCACATGCAGGAACGAAGTCATGAGCAGGGACATCCCGCCGCAGGAGATGTTCCGCGTCGGCGCCAGCACGGTCGCCGTCGACCCGTTGGGATGATCGACCCTGACCGGCACGCCCCGCAGCCGATATTCCAGCCGCGCCCACTTCCGCCTGTTCGTCGAGCGTTCGATGTCCGCTCGGTCCAGTTCGTCGAGAATCCGCTGCCTGTCCGTGTCGGACAGAATCGGCCGGTTGCTGCTGTTCATCGGGCTGCTCTCCGTCGGCGGTCATGGCTGACGTGTCACTGACACGATTTTCACAGGGACCCCCTGAACGTGGGTGGTTGAGCAGTTCCGCCACCAAAAGTGGGGAATTTCCCTGATTCAATCAAGACAGATTCAAGTGCGTTTGAAGCACTCCGCACGGCGCGAGGGAGCGCACGACATCCGATCGCCCGCATGCGGTGCGCGCGTGATCCGCGCTCGACTTTCGGCGGGCCAGTGCGCTACGCCGCTCGACCGGCGACCGCGTCCGCGGACAGCCGCGAGCACACGTTGAGCAGCGCTTGCACCTTCGGCATCGACTCATCGATCGACATGGTCGCGTCGAGCGCCGTGAGCGCCTGCTTGGCCGCCTCGCCCACCGACTGGAAGCCGTACCCGCCGGCGATCGACTTCAGCCCGTGGCATTCCTTGCGGACGGCGGCGGCGTCGCCCGCGCTCACCGCGGAAGTGATCGCGGCGCACGCCTGCCGCGCATGGTTGATGAAGAACTCGATCAGTTCCTCGGCCCCGGTCTCGCCGGCCATGCTGCTGCGGATGGGCGCGTCGGCCTCGGCGCCGCCCGACTCGCGGATCACGCGAAGGAGCATCCGGTGCATCGCATCGTGGTTCACGGGGCGCTGGATGCACCCGTTCATGCCCATGTCGGCGGCCCGCTGCGCGTCCGCGGGGCCTTCCTCCGCCGCCGCCCCCACGACGGGCGCCGTGTACCCGTTCTCGCGGAGCCGCTTGAGGAGCGCCTCGGGGCCGGGCTCCGGGAGCGCCATGTCGCACACGATGACCCTGTACGGCAGCAGGCGAGCCTGATCGGCCCCCGCCCCGGCGTTATCGACCGCCGTCACGTCCAGCCCGCTCTGGCGCAGCCGCGTTGTCAGCAGCCGTTTCTGCGCCTCGCTTGCCGCGATCAGGAGCGCCGTCCCGTGGATCGGCGCGGAGCAGGCGCGCGACTCCGGGTCGTCGCTCAGGCGCTTGGCCTCCGGCACCGCGAACTCGGCGAGGTCGATCTTGTCCTTGAACTGCACCCCCACCTCGTGGATCTTCCCCGCCGCGAGGCGGCAGAAGACGACGGTCCCGATGAGCGTCTTCGCGCCCCCACGCGGCAGCGTGAGCGCCAGGCGGCACTCGCTCCCGGGGTGGATGTACCCCGCGTGCAGGAGCGACACCCCGCCGGTGGACAGGTTCCGACCCAGCACGATGTAGCGCCCGACCCCGCCGCCCGGGTGGTTCACGCTCAGGGGGATGTCGCGGACGCGGTACTCCACGCGCGCGGTGCCGCGTCGCGGGTTCCTGGGACGCGACAACTCGGACTGGTCGAGCTTGTCGAGCAGCCGGTTGCGTTCCGCCTCGGTGATGTCCGTGCGCTTGAAAGGATTCGCGTCCAAGTCCGTGGCCTCCAGCCGCACCGCCGCCGGGCAGCCGATCGGCAGGAACGCGGGCCCGGTTCGACGGTCCGGGACACGAAAGAGGAAACGAAAACCGCCCGCGCGGGGCACGCGGGCGGGAGGGTTCGTTATCCGACGTTGGCGGGGTCCCCGTAGGCGGGCGTCAGTGGGCCGCGGAGGCCGGGGCCGGCGCCGCCTTGGCGTTCTTGGTCTGCCAGTCCTTGATCGCCGCGCGGATCGAGTCCTCGGCGAGGACGGAGCAGTGGATCTTCACCGGCGGCAGGCTGAGTTCCTGCACGATCTCGGTGTTCTTGAGCTTGAGCGCGTCCTCGATGGAGCGCCCCTTGATCCACTCGGTGGCGAGGGACGACGAGGCGATCGCGGACCCGCACCCGAAGCACTTGAACTTCGCGTCCTTGATGGTGTTGGTGGCCTCGTCGACCTGGATCTGGATCTGCATGACGTCGCCGCACTCGGGCGCGCCGACGACGCCGACGCCGACGTCCTTGCGGGCCTTCACCTCGGAGGTGGTACCGAAGGAGCCGACGTTGCGGGGATTCTCGTAATGGTTGATGACTTTGTCGGAGTATGCCATGGTGAATGCCTCGGGCGATTGGCTTTGGTGTGGCGAGTTGGTTGGAACGAACCGGACTGCGACTCAGATGCTCAGTGCTGCGCCCATTCGATCTGCGAGATGTCGATCCCCTCCTTGTGCATGTCCCACAACGGGCTGAGCATCCGCAGCTTGTTCACGGCCTCGACGATCTTCCCGATCGTGTAGTCCACCTGTTCCTGCGTGGTCCAGCGTCCCATGCTCAGGCGCAGCGAGGAGTGGGCCAGCTCGTCGCCCACGCCGAGGGCCTTCAGCACGTACGACGGCTCCAGCGACGCGCTCGTGCACGCAGAGCCGCTGCTGCACGCGATCTCCTTGATCGCCATCATCAGCCCCTCGCCCTCGACGAAGCCGAACGAGATGTTCGCGATGTGCGGCAGCCGCCGGTCGGCGTGCCCGTTCACCTTGCACACCTCCAGCCGCGAGGTCAGTTCGCTCTCCATCTTCTTCCGGAACGCCAGCAGGCGCGCGGCGTCGGCGTCCATCTCCTTCATCGCGATCTCGCACGCCTTGCCCAGGCCCACGATTCCGCTGATGTTCAGCGTGCCGGAGCGGAAGCCGCGCTCCTGACCGCCGCCCTCCAACTGGGCCACCAGCCGCACCCGCGGGTTCTTGCGACGGACGTAGAGCGCGCCGACCCCCTTGGGGCCGTAGAGCTTGTGCCCGCTGAAGGTCAGCAGGTCCACCGCGTCCTTCTCCACGTTCGTGGACATCTTGCCCACCCACTGCGTCGCATCGGTATGGAACACGATGTCGTCGCGCCCGCTGGCCTTGCGGTACTCGCGGATCATTCGCCCGATCTCCGGCACCTCGTTGATCGTGCCGAGTTCGTTGTTCGCCCACATCACGCTCACCAGGACCGTGTCAGGGCGGATCGCGTCCTTCACCATCTTCGCGGTGATTACCCCGTCCTCGGGCGGCTGCAGGAAGGTCACGTCGAAGCCTTCCTTCTGCAGGCGCTTGCACGGATCCAGCACCGCCTTGTGCTCGTGCATGACGGTGATGACGTGCCCGCGCGTGCCGGCGGCGGAGCCCGCCGGGGCCCGCTCGTACATCTCCGCCGCCCCCTTGATCGCGAGGTTATTCCCCTCGGTCGCGCCGGAGGTGAAGATCACCTCCTTGGGCGAGCAGCCCAGGAGTGCCGCCACTTGCTCGCGGGCCGCCTCGGCGCCGTCCTCCGCCTCCCAGCCGAACTTGTGGTTCCGCGAGCCGCTGTTCCCGAACTTCTCCGTGAAGTACGGCAGCATCGCCTCCACCACCCTCGGGTCGCAGGGGGTGGTCGCGGCGTGGTCCATGTAGACGGGCAGTTTCAGAGCCATCGGGGAACCTCAGAGCCGCTCAGACTGGCGGCGTTCAATCACGTCGGAAAGGAGTTAGAACCGTTC
>JAFLCM010000349.1 GCA_017303565.1 Planctomycetota bacterium | reverse complement strand
GCCTCGAGCCGGCGCTGGTGTCGAGGGCCCTCGCCGCACCGGGCACGGTGGTCGAGTCGCACCGCGGGGCCGATTCTCCCAGCGCGGCGCTGTACCTGCCCGCGACGAACGAACTGCTGGGCGCGAGCGTGCGCTCGCCGGAAGCCCGGGCCGCGGTCAACCGCGTGTACCTGCTGCTGACGGTCGCGCTGCTGGGCGTGTACGGGTTCATCGCGCTGGCGATCGAGGTGTTCGTCCTGCCTCGACAGGTCTATGGCCCGATCGCGCGGCTGCGGGAGGCGGACGAGGCGGTGCGCGAGGGGCGGCGTGAGGGCGAGATCATCGACGAGCGCTACGCACCGGCGGACGAACTTGGCGACATCATGCGCTCGCGCAACCGGACGGTCATCGAACTCCGCCGCCAGGAGGCGCAGCTCGAAGACGCGCTGCTGCGGCTGGAGTCGGTCGCCACGGAACTGCGCCGCAAGAACGAGCTGCTGGAGGCGGCCCGCCGCAACCTCGCCGACCAGGACCGTCTGGCCAGCCTGGGGATGATGAGCGCGGGCATCGCCCACGAACTGAACACGCCGCTGAGCGTGCTCAAGGGCTGCGTCGAGTCGCTGCAGGGCGGCGGGCCGGTCGACCCCGAGCGTGCCGCGCTGATGCTCCGTGTCGTCAGCCGGCTCGAACGCCTGAGCGAGGGGCTGCTGGATTTCGCCCGCGTGCGACCGGCCAGCGTCAGGTCGGTGCCCTTGCCGGCGATCGTCGCCGAATCGTGGTCGCTGGTGAGCCTCGACCGCGACGCGCGGGGCGTGAGTCTGGTGACGGACTTCGGCGTGCCCGAGGTCTTCGCCGACGGGGACCGTCTGACGCAGGTGTTCGTGAACCTGCTCCGCAACGCGGTGGACGCGATGGAGTCGGGACCCGGCGGGAGCATCGAGGTCCGCAGCCGCGCCGAGCACCGCGAGGGCCGCGACTGGGCGTGCGTCACCGTCGCCGACAGCGGCCCGGGGATCGAGCCGTCGCTGTTTCCCCGGCTGTTCGAGCCGTTCGCGTCCACCCGTCTCGATTCGTCGGGGACCGGGCTGGGGCTGGCGGTGGCGGAGGGGATCGTGCGCGAGCACGGCGGGGTGCTGCTGGCCCGGATGGCCGACCCGTCGGAGCGGTCCCGCGGCTTCACCGGCGCGGTCTTCGAGATGCTCCTCCCCATGGACACCGCCGGAACGGGGTTGTTCGAAGGCGAGCCCGGAGCGGTTCGGGTAACTTCTGAACCGCGATGAGCAGCGAATCCGCCCATGCTTCCAGCGGGGAGAACGCCGGGGCGAACGCGCCGGCGCTGTCGATCGTCGCCCTCGACGACGACGCGGACTTCCGCGATTACATCCGCTCGGTACTCGAAGGCGACGGCCACGACGTGCGCGTGGCGACCACCCCCGACGAGCTCTACCGCATGAACGAGGAGCGCCTGCCCGATGTGGTGCTGCTCGACATGAAGATGGGGCGGTACTCGGGCGACCAGGTGCTGGAGGAACTCCGCAAGCGCTGGGCGAAACTGTGCGTGATCGTCGTCACCGGGTACCCATCGTTGGAGACGATGCGCCAGACCTTCAAGCGCGACGTGTTCGACTACCTCGCCAAGCCCTTCTCGCTCGCCGACCTCCGCAACGTGCTCAGACAGGCGGCGGGCGCGTTCAATCTCGGCGGCCGCCCGCAGGACCGCCTGCGCCAGGAGCTCGGGCGCCAGGTGCGGCTCGCCCGAACCGAAAAGGCGTGGACCCTCAAGGACCTTTCCGAGGCGTCGGGCGTGAGCGTGAGCCAGTTGTCCAGCATCGAGCGAGGGGCGCACCTGCCCAGCCTCGAAAGCCTTCTCGCGGTGGCGACGGCCCTCGAAGCCTCGCCCAGCGCGTGGCTCAAGACCGCGGGCTTCTAACCTGCGGCCTCACACCCGCCACAGGCTGCTGGCCCACGTCAGCCCGCCGCCGAACGCGACGAACATGACGATCTGGCCCTCTTGGCACTTGCCGGCCTTGCGGAGTTCGTCGAGCGCCACCGGCACGCTGCCCGCCGAGCAGTTCCCGTAGCGGTCGATGTTGATGTACATCTTCTCGGGCGGGATGCCGAACCGCTCGCGGGCGCTCTCGAGCATCCGCGCGTTGGACTGGTGGCAGACGTACATGTCCACGTCGTTGGGCTTGAGGCCGGCTTTTTCCAGCGTCGTCTCGATCAGGCCGCTGAAGGTGCCGACCGCGAACTTGTACACCTCGCGCCCGTGCATCTGCAGCGTGCCGTACTTGATGCCGACGGGGTCGGTCCCGGGCGGAAGATCGCGGTGGTCGCCGGGGATGTACAGGTCGTGCCAGCGCGAGCCGTCGGCGTGCATCGCAGAGGCCAGCACGCCGCGGGTGGTGTCGTCGGTGGCGCGGACGATCGCCGCGCCCGCGGAATCGCCGAACAGCACCGCCACGGCGCGGTTGTCGAAGT
Source organism: Planctomycetota bacterium (assembly GCA_017303565.1). GTDB lineage: Bacteria > Planctomycetota > Phycisphaerae > Phycisphaerales > UBA1924 > JAFLCM01. The sequence goes on along the minus strand of JAFLCM010000349.1, from coordinate 1,167 downwards.
CGAGCGCCCGGCTCATCACGTCGCAGCCGACGACGCCGACGGTGCGGGCCTGCCCCGAGCGGATGAGCGCGTACGCCTGGTTCAGCCCGTAGACGAAACCGCAGCACGCGGCGGAGATGTCGTACGCCGCCGCCGTCCCCGCGCCAACCATCGCGCCAACCCGGCACGCGGTCGAAGGGCACAGCATCTCGCCCGTCACCGTGCCCAGGACGATCGCGTCGAGGTCGGACCCCTTCAGCCCCGCGTCAGTGAGGGCCCGCTCCAGAGCCGCGGCGGAGAGCGACGTCGGGCCTTCGCCCTTGTCCGGGTCGCAGTGGTAGCGCTGGCAGATGCCCGTGCGCTGCACAATCCACTCGTGAGTGGTGTCCATCACCTTCGCGAGGTCGTCGTTGGTGACGATTTTCTCTGGGACGGCGCGCCCGGTCCCCGCGATCCGCACCCCGACGGTGGGCAGTGGAGCCGGGTTCACGTGCGCTGCGCTCAAGCCGCCTCCGCTTCTTCCCCCAGACCGGTCTCGAAGCCTAGACGCTTCAGTTCCTCGAGACGGGCCAGGATCGCCGCGTTGACGTTCTTGAGGACGTGCTCGCGGGCCACCCGCACCGCCGCCCGCATGGTCCGCGCCTCGGACGACCCGTGGCAGATGAAGCAGTTGCCGTTGACGCCCAGCAGCGGCGCGCCGCCGTACTCGTGGTAGTCGTTCTTCTTGATCAGCCCCGACAGGGCGATCTGGACCTTCATCGCCAGGTCCGGGTCCGCCGACATCACCTCGTGCACGATCGCCTTGAAAAGGCTCTTCGACAGCCCCTCGGTGAGTTTCAGCATCGTGTTGCCCACGAAGCCGTCGGTCACCACCACGTCGGCGGCGCCGTCAAACAGGTCCCGCCCCTCGATGAACCCCACGTAGTTCAGGTTCGGCACCCGCAGCAGCAGCTCGCGCACCTGCTTGATCATGCCGGTGCCCTTGCCCTCCTCGGACCCGATGTTCATCTGCGCGACCCGCGGGTTCTTGATCCCGTGCACATGCTCGGCGTACACCGCGGCCATGATCCCGTACTGGGCCAGGTGGATCGGGCGCGGCTCGGGGTTCGCCCCAACGTCGCTGACGACCACCGGCCCGTGCAGCGCGGGGATGGTGCACGCGATGCCCGGGCGGTGCACGCCGCGGAG
>JAFLCM010000348.1 GCA_017303565.1 Planctomycetota bacterium | reverse complement strand
GGTTGCGAATGCCGCGATGCCGGGGATTCCCGGTGATCTACCTCGGATTCCGGGGCTTTTCAGGGGATCGCGTCCCCGGTTCCGCCCCGCCCCGGTCCTTGGGCTCAGGGGGCTCGCGTCTCACCTCAGTCACGCTGGTCGATTCCATCACCCGCCCGGGCTCGATCAGGTCGGATTCGAGGCGGACGACCTGGCGGAGGGTGAGGCTGTCGAGGCCGCCGCGCTGGGTGTTCCAGAGGTAGGTCCCATCGGTGGTGGCGCTGGAGACGCGGGCGATGGAGTCCTGGGCGCCTTTGGCCTTGGCGGGTTCCATGGAGCCCTTGATGGCGACGGTGGCGACGCCGGCGCGGACGGATTCGAGGCCGTGACGCAGGGTCAGGGCAATGTCGCCCAAGAGCGGCCCGGCGAGGCGGGAGGTGCTGGTCCAGGTGTCGCCGACGCGGGCCTTGGTGGGCGGCGCGGTGCCGGGCACCAGCACGCTGACGGCGTCCTTGCCTGAAAGAGCGCCGCCGGCTTGCCCGAGCAGGGACGACAGGCCCAGCGTGTCCGCGCCGCCCTCGACCTTTTTGATCGTGCCCTTGGCGTCGGCGGTGAGGCGGAGGGTGGTGCCGGCGATGGAGGTCAGGGCGAGAGTGATGGGGTCGGCGTCGGCGGCGTTGGCGGGCTTGTCGGAATCGACCTCGATGGTGCGGTCGGGCGTGACGAGTTTCACGCGGACGCGCTCGTAGACGAGCGAAAGCCGAGCGCCGCCCTCGGGCAGCGCTTCGTCGACGCTGAGACGGAGGGTGTACGACTGTTCAAGCGTCTGGTCGGCGGGGGCGGGGTTCGTTTTTGCCGTGCCGGGAGATGCGACGCGGTTCTCGGATTTCTGGGTGAGTGTGTAGACGTCGGCCTGCCCGGGCTCGAAGCGGGGGGTGAGGTCGACGGCTTGCCCCGTGGCGCCGGGGGCTGCCATCGCGGTCAGCATTGCCGCGAAAAGCGCGGAAGAGCGGCGACGAACGGATGAGGGCGGGGGAACGGCGTTCATGGGTTTCCTGCTTGGTTCACCAGAGCGGCTCTCCTGTTTGGACGCGGGAGACCATCGGCGGTTCGCCGGGCTTCCCGGGGACGTCCATCGGGCCGGGATCGACCGATCGGCTACTGTTCCTGCCCATGAGCCAGCCGGCCTCGACGCCCCCGCACAACCCGTACCACGACAGCCCCGCCAAGGAGACGGTGATCTCGATGATCATCTCTTTGGCGCTGGCGCTGGTGGCGAAGAGTTACATCGTCGAGGCGTTCGTGATCCCGACCGGGTCGATGGCGCCCACGCTGCTGGGGCAGCACATGCTGTACCGCAGCCCGCAGTCGGGCTACGAGTGGGCGGTGAACCCCCTGTACTTCCGCGACCCGGACACGCAGCAAGTGCCTTTCGAGGTGCAGGGCGGCGGCGCGAACCAGGCGCTGCCGACGGCGACGGACCCCATGTCGACCAGCCGGGTGAACGGGTGGCAGGCGAACGCGGCGACGTACCGGGTGATGTCGGGCTACGCCCCGCCGCCGCAGCCCAAGCGGGCCCGCGCCGGCGACCGGATCCTCGTGCACAAGTGGCTGTACGAAGTCTTCGAGCCTTCGCGTTTCGACGTGGTGGTGTTCAAGAACCCCGAGAACCCGTCGCTGAACTACATCAAGCGGCTGCTGGGCCTGCCCAACGAGCAGGTTTGGCTCGCCGACGGCGACGTGTTCGTCCGTCCGCGTCCCAAGGCCGATGCGCCGGCGGAGGCGTGGAAGATCCAGCGCAAGCCCGACCGGATCCAGCGTTCGCTGTGGCGGACGATCTTCTCCAGCGAGTACACGCCCGAGAAGGCCGAACTGGGCGGGACCAAGGTCTTCGAGAGTCCGTGGACGGGCAACGGGTGGGAGACGGCGAGCCAGGACTACCGCACGGCTCAGACGGAGTCGGCGCTCTCCTGGAACACCGGGTCGTGGCCGATCTGGGACTGGGTTCCGTACAACGACACGCGAGACTCGAGCAACCGCGAGAAGTGGCCGGTGTCGGACCTGCGGCTCCGCGCGGGCGTTCGCCCGGAAGCGGCGGGGCTGACCGTGGCGGCGACGATCACGGCGCGGCGTCACCAGTTCCAGGGGTCGATCGAGGGCGGGAAGGCGATCCTGCGGATGCGCCCGTTCGACGCTTCCGTGCCCGACGGGGTCGGCGCGTGGGAAGAACTGGCGTCGGCGCCGGTTCCCTCGTCGGCGCTCAAGCCCGGGCGGGTGACCAACCTCGAGTTCTGGCACGCCGACCAGCGGCTGGAACTTTGGGTCGATGACGCGCGGGTGGTCATGAAGGAGTACGACTGGGACGCGTTGACGCGGATCGCCAACGTCACCGGCCCGGAGAACCCCAACGTGGCGATGGGCCCCGCCAAACTGCACTCGCCGGGGTCCTACGAGGACGGTCGCACCGGGACGGCGGCGGCCCGGCTGCCGGGCGTCGAGTGGTCGTTCAAAGGCTCCGGCGTCACGCTGCACCGCGTGGGCCTTGACCGCGACGTGTACTACGAGCCGACCGCGCGAGGCGGGCTGTCCGGCCTGGGCACGACCGACCTTCGCCCGGCGAACCTCGGCCCGGACCAGTTCTTCTGCTGCGGCGACAACAGCCCCAACAGTTTCGACGGTCGGATGTGGCGGACGGTGAACCCGTGGCTGGCGAGCGAGATCGACGCGACGCCGGGCATCGTGCACCGCAAGATGATGCTGGGCAAGGCGTTCTTCGTGTACTTCCCGGCACCGTTCTCGCTGTTCGAGCGAATCCCCATCCCCGACTTCGGGCGGATGCGGTTCATCCGTTGACGCCGAGGTCTAGTCCAGGCGTTCGCTCTCGATGCTGGCGGTCTGGCCCTTGGTGCGGGCCTCGACGTAGCGCTTGATCCAGTTCTCGAAGGTCTTGCCGTGGGCGGTGTCGCGCCCGGTGAACTCGAGGCGGGCGATGTCGCTGTAGCGGACGGTGCGCTTGTCGTTCGAGTCGGCGGGCAGCAGGCGGACGCTGCTCTGTTCGAGCGTGGGTCCGGTGCGCCGGTCGAAGATGTAGCCGGTGACGCTCGCGCCGTCCGTGAGGGTGAGGGTCACGTCGCCGCGGTAGTCAAACGCTTGTTCCAGCGCGTCGAGCAGGGCCTTTTCGTCGTCCTTGGTGGCGACGAGGCCCTGGAGCGTGGGGCGTGCTGGTGCGGCGGGGGGGGCGGACGGGGCGGGGGTTTCGGCGGTTTGGCTCATGGTGTGGCGGCGGGGGATTGGCCCCAAGGGTAGGGCGCTCACGCCGCGGAGCCGGGCCGCTCCGATCACCCGAACGCCCGCCCGGTGTCGGGGTCGACCAGCCGCCAGTTGAGGCGTCGGCACACGCGCATCAGGACGGGGCCGGCCGAGTCGTTCTCGGTGATGGTGACGTTCACCTGGGCGATGGGGTCGTCGGGGCCGACGGGTGGGAGTTCCGCGGTGAAGCCGGGGCCGTAGAGCACGCCGGGGGTCAGGGGGTCGCCGTCGGGCGCGGTGTTGAAGAGGCTGAGGGCGTCGGCGACGTCCTGGTAGGTGCCCATGGTGACCATGCTGAGCGCGTAGGCGCGGGTCTCGTCGCTGGAAGAGCCGTAGGGGT
>JAFLCM010000347.1 GCA_017303565.1 Planctomycetota bacterium | reverse complement strand
CCCCAGCCCCGCGCCCTCCTCTTCGACTCCCACTACGACGACTACCGCGGCGTCGTCATCTACGTCCGAATGTTCGACGGCCGCCTCAACGTCGGCGACAAGATCCGCATGATGGGCACCGGCCGCAACTTCCAGATCACCGAGATCGGAAAGTACACCCCCAAGCCCGTCAAGGTCGGCAAGGAAGGCCTCGGCCCCGGCGAGACCGGCTACCTCATCGCCAACATCAAAACCCTCAAGGACGTCCGCGTCGGCGACACCATCACCCTCGACAACGACCCCGCCCCCCAGGCCCTCCCCGGCTACAAAGAACCACGCCAGATGGTCTTCTGCGACTTCTACCCCACCAGCGGGTCGGAGTCCAAGGGCAGCGACTTCGAGGAACTCCGCGAGGCCATCAACAAACTCGCGCTCAACGACGCCTCGTTCACCTTCCAGCCCGTCCACTCCGAGGCGCTCGGCTTCGGCTTCCGCTGCGGATTCCTCGGCCTCCTCCACATGGACATCATCCAGGAGCGCCTCGAACGCGAGGGCGGCGTCGAGATCATCCAGACCGCCCCCACCGTCACCTACGAACTCGAGACCACCGCCGGCGAAACCCTCCAGATCACCAACCCCGCCGAACTCCCAGACCCCTCCATCTGGAAAGAACTCCGCGAGCCCATCGTCCGCCTCGAGGTCATCGTCCCCAAGGAGTTCATCGGCGACGTCATGGCCCTCTGCGGCAACCGCCGCGGCATCTACAAGAGCCAGACCGTCGTCTCCGAGTCGCGCCAGATCCTCGTCTACGAGGTCCCCCTCGCCGAGATCATCTACGACTTCTTCGACAAACTGAAGTCCATCACTCGCGGCTACGGCACCATGGACTACCACCTCACCGAGTTCCGCACCGACCGCCTCGCCAAGGTCGACATCCTCGTCAACGGCGACCCCGTCGAGGCCCTCAGCCTCATCTGCCACCGAGACAACGCCGAGTACCGCGGGCGACAACTCCTCACCAGACTCAAGGAAGAAATCCCCCGCCACCAGTTCGAGATCCCCCTCCAGGCCGCCATCGGCGGCAAAGTCGTCGCCCGCGAAACCATCAAATCCATGGGCAAAAACGTGACGGCAAAGTGCTACGGCGGCGACGTCAGCCGAAAGCGCAAACTCCTCGAAAAGCAAAAAGAGGGCAAGAAGCGCATGAAGGCCATCGGCTCAGTCGAAATCCCCCAGGAAGCCTTCATGGCCGTGCTGGATCAAGGGGAGTGAGGACGGGCGTCACTACTTGACTTCCCGCTTCATACACGTGCCAACCGCCGTCGAGGACGTGCATGACCGCCCAAGAGAGCCTGTCCCCGCCACCGAAGCCACGCAAGCCCGGCTTCTCGCTGCACTGGACAGCCGTGACCCTCTGGGGCGTGTTCATTCTCGCCGCGCTGGCGATAGCCGCGACAGCCAGCGCCTTCAGCGAACTAGGCCGCGCCTATCGGCTCGGCTCAGGCCTCGGGGTGGGCACGCTGCTCTGCCTGGGTGTGTCCTGGGTGGTGTTCAGGCTGGCTGGTCGGTCCAAGTTCGCAGCCAGCGTCACGTTCGGCGCTCTGAATGCGATCGCGGTCGGGCTGCTGGCCGTCGTCGTCACACAATCGATCCGCGCGGCGCGACAATCCGCTGACCTCGTGGCGGCGACCAACGCGGCCCAGGTGAGGCAACTCGAAGCGGCGAAACAGGGCGACGTCCGAGCCATGAACGCCGAGGCGGACCGCCAGGCTGAAGAGTTGCGGTCGAGGGCAGCCGGGGCGTCGGGCAACCACCGACTCGGGTTGGAAACCTCGAGCGAACTCATCGAGGAACTCGCGCCGATCCGCGAGGAGATGGCGACGGCCCACGAGGCCTTTGTAACCGCCGGTGGGATCGACGCATCGACGCTCGGCACACCCCAGATGATCGAGCAACGCATCGAGATGGTTGACCGGATCATCAAGTCAGGGCGCGCCCTTGAAGCCAAGATCGTGGACATGCTGGGGTCCGCGAAGCGGAAACTGAGCGAGAAGGGGGCGGACCCGAAGTACGCCGACGAATGGTTCCGGGGATTTGCCGGTAGCGTCAATGAGCCGTTCAGGGTCAAGGCCCGGCGACTCGGGAACGACATCTACACCGCCATGCGCCGGGTGCTCGAGATCCACCTGGAGCAGTTCGGCAACATCTCTGTCAACGAGGAGGGTGAGGTTGTTGCCGACATGCCCGACGAGATCTTGGAGGAGTTCAACCGACTCATCGATGAGATCGCGGCGCTCGGGGAAGAGCAGATGCGCATCATCGAGGAGCAGCAACGCCTGAAGGGCGGAGAAAGGGAATCGAACGCGCCCGCGGCGAGTGCACAGTCCTCCCCATCGGCCAAATAGGCGGGCAGATGGCGCCGAGTCGTACCACCCACCCGCCCCCAGCAGTTCGCCGCCCGCCGGGTCGGACGTTCAAGCCCTCTCAGCATTGTCCGGCGGGTGGCATGGTCAAGTCCTCTTGGCCATGCTCCGTCCAAACTCCCAACCGCGCTCCCAATCACCCTCCCCGGCGTCGCCGCCAAGGAAGGCAGGCCATCACTTGCCCTCCGCCGGGTGGCTCCCGCGATCAGGCCCCGACGCCTTGCCCGTCGTACTCGGCCCGCACCTGCTGCCAGCACGAACAGAAAGCCCCACCGACGGCCGTCCCTCATGCCTCCCCGCGACCCCGCCGTCCTCGCCTACCTCCACCACCGACTCGCCAAGGGCGCTCCCCTCCCCGCCCCGAAGGGGCGAAGGTGTGTAGCCACGGGTGAACCGCAGCGCAACCCGTGGACCCCCGCGCCCCTCCGACCCTGCCCCGGCAGGGGCAGAGGAACCCACCACAACCCACGCGGCCAACTTCATCCATCGCCGATCTTGAGAGGCCCGTTGAGCAGCCTCCCCACCACTGTGCGCCGCACCAGCAGGTGATAACTCACCAGCAGCACCGCCACGCACCCCGCGATCAGCGCCGCGAACTTCGCGAACGTCGGCATCTCAACATCGAACAGCAAAGCCTGCCCGCAGATCACCAACGGCAGGTGCGCCAGGTACTGCCAGTACGCCGAGTCCGACAGGTACCTCACCCATCCGCGCCGCCGCGCGAACACCGACTCGCACAGCCCCAGCACGCCCAGCGTCGCCAGCCACGCGTACAGCGCCTGCAGCAGCGCCGACACCAGCCGCCGCGCCCCCTCATCCTCAACGATGGCGGCGGCCCGCCCCGGGCTGTACGCGAACATCAGCGCCACCGGGAGCATCACCAGCGCCGCCGGGAGCGCCGCCCACCACCACCGACCCAACCTCGCGCCCGGGCCGTTCACCCGGTACGCCAGCGCCCCAAAGCCGAAGAACACCGCGTAGTACCCGAGCACGGAGCCAACCGGCACCAGCCCCGCCGACGTCGCCGGCCCGAACCCCGCCACCGCGCCGCCCGAGTGCATCAGCCACTGCGGGACCACCGTCAGCGGCACCACCCACACCAGGCACAGCGGCATCGACAGCAGCGCGCCCGGCACGCGAACACCCGGCAGAAGCCGCCCAAGAAACACCACGCCCAACAGCCCCGCGTTCAGCCAGCACAGGAACCACAGGAACCACAGGTGCTGAAAGAACGTCCCCGCCTGCAGCCGCGACCGCTGGCC
>JAFLCM010000346.1 GCA_017303565.1 Planctomycetota bacterium | reverse complement strand
AACATCGACACCGTGACGCTGACCGACGGGCGGCTGATCGCCGCCCCGATCATCAAGGAGTCCCCCACCACGCTTTGGCTCGACTTGGGGGCCGATGTGGTCGCCATCCCGCGGTCGCAGGTGCAGTCGATCCTGCGGGCCAAGGAGGACACCGACGCTGACGCATCGACAGGGAAGGACCTGTTCAAGACGGCCAAGCGATTGGCGGAGAGCACGCCCAAGGACCTCGCGAAGAAGATCGGCGAGGCGGTGATCAAGGTTTCGACCCCCAGCGGTCTGGGCTCGGGGTTCATCATCAACGCCGAGGGGTTCGCGATCACCAACGCCCACGTGATCCAGGGGGAGACGAAACTGAAGGCCACGGTCTTCGAGCAGAGCGAGAATGAACTGAAGCGGATGGTGATCGACGACGTCGAGATCCTCGCCGTCAACGACCACCTCGACCTGGCGCTGATCAAACTCAAGCACCCAGAGGGCAAGGCGTTCACGAGCACGTTCGTGCAGGGTGTGGAGGAGTTGGAGGCGGGCCAGGAGGTGTTCGCCATCGGCAACCCCCTGGGTCTGGAGCGGACGCTCAGCCAGGGCGTCGTCGCCACGACGCAGCGGAACTTCGAGGGGCTGACGTTCATCCAGACGACCGCCCAGATCAACCCGGGCAACTCGGGCGGGCCGCTGTTCAACCTCAAGGGTGAGGTCATCGGCGTGACGAACATGAAGATCCCCTTCGGGGAGGGCATGGGGTTCGCGATCCCCGCCCGCTACGTCCGGGACTTCGTCCGCAACCGCGACGCGTTCACCTACGACAAGGACAACCCCAACTCGGGGTATTCCTACAAGGCCGCGCCGACGCGGACCGAGTGGGGCAAGGCGCCGGCCCTGGACGACACCACCGGGGCGAACTGATGCCCGCGGCGGCTCGGGATTTCGGGCTTGCGTGGAAGCCGGTCCCGCCCGGGCCGAACAAGGTGGCGAGCGGTTCACCCAGCGTGAGCGTGAGCGGCGGTGCATTGATGACGGCTTTTTTCGATCTGACACAATCGGGCGGGCGACACGCCCGTTCCCCGATCAACACAAGGATGATTCCATGCGGACGATGAAGACTTCTCTGCTGCGGGCCGCGGGCGCTTCGTGGCTGCTGACGCTGTGCGGCGCCGCGCTGGGCGCGGGCTCGACGATCGCGGACCTGGCGCCGAAGGACTCGGCGTTCGTGTTCGGCGTCGACAACTTCGCCGCGGCGAAGGCCTCGTTCGACAAGACCGGCTTCCGCAAGATCTGGGACGACCCCAAGGTCAAGGCCTTCATCGAGAAGCACGCCAAGAAGGAGATGGAGGACCTCGCCAAGAGCTTCGAGGACGCCGGGGTCAAGATGGACGAGATCGAGGCCCCGACCGGGCCCGCCGGCGCGGCGACCTGGATGATCTGGAACGCCACCGACAAGCGCGTCGACGCGCGGTCGATGGCGTTCGGCGACTGGGGCGAGAAGGCCGACGCCACCGCGAAGCAGGTGCAGGACGCCATCGACCGCGGCGAAGAGAAGAAGACGCTGACGGTCAAGGAAGACGAGTACAACGGCACGAAGATCTGGGTGATCGACTCGGTGAAGCAGCCAGACGCCGCCAAACCCAAGGGCGCCGAAGACGGCGCCGGCGAGCCCGAGATGGAGGACGCGGCCGACGGGATGGGCTTCGAGGGCGAAGAAGGCCACGACCCCTTCGAGATGAAGAGCCTGGTCTACGCCCGCTCGGGGAACCACCTGATCCTCGCCAGCGACATCCAGACGATGGAGTCGACGCTCGACCGCCTCGCGGGCAAGGGCGGCGACAGCGTGGGCGATTCCGCGGAGTTCTCGGGGGTAATGGCCCAGCTCGAGAAGCCGCAGGGCTACGCGGTGTTCCTCACCGGCCCGCTGTTCACCCTCCTGAACACGCTGACCGAGCAGGCGAAGGCCGGGACCGAGGGCGTCGACATGATGCTGGCGGACGAACCGGCGGTTTCAACGGCGATGACGGCGTTCGGCGTCGCGGGCGTCAAAGCCGCGGGCACCGGCATCAAGTTCGACACCGAGTCCGCCATGGGCGAGCAGACCTTCGCGGTCCTCTGCCCCGAGAAGAAGGGGATCATGACGTTGTTCGCGGGCGCGGACCAGAAGTTCACGGCGCCTTCGTTCGTGAACGCCGACTCCGGGGCGGTGACGCTGCTGCAGTTCAAGTTCTCCGACCTGCTGTCGACGATCACCGAGTCGGCGCGGGGCCTGCCGCCGGAGGTCGGCGACTCGCTGGTGCAGAACGTGCAGCAGGCGCAGGTGATGGCGGGCCCGATCCTCAACAACCTGGGCCCCCAGGTGTGGAGCTCGAACTCGTACAGCAAGCCCCTGAGCGCCACGAGCAGCCAGCCGCTCTTCGCCATCGCGTGCAAGGACCCGGCCCAGTTCAACCAGGCGCTGCAGAACCTGGGCGGCATGCTGCCGATCCAGAGCCGCGACTTCCAGGGCAACCAGCTCTGGAGCCTGTCGGGCGGCCTGCCCGTCCCGGGCGCCGCGGACTACGCGATGGGCGTGGGCTTCGGCCACGTGTTCATCGGTTCCACCGCGACGGTGGAGAACGCGATGCGCCAGGCCGGAGCGCCCGACGCCGCGGGGCTGAGCAAGGAGGCCCGGTTCAACAACGCGGTGCGGACCATCGGCGGCTCGGGCCTGGCCTTCGGCTACACCGACGTCCGCCAGGCGCTCGAGTACGCCAAGTGGACGATGGACAACCCCGAAAAGGTCGTCGAGGCTCAGATGAGTTCCATGTTCGGCAACGACCCCGACGCCGAGGCCTACAAGAAGGAAATGATCGAGGAAGCCAAGAAAAACCAGCCCGAGTGGATGAAGGAGATCCCGCTGGACGTGGCCGCCCGCGAACTGGGCGACACCGTCTTCGAGTTCCACATCGTTCCCGAGGGCTTCAAGGGCCGGAGCCTGTGGCTGCGGCCGACGAAGTGACCCGAACCGGCGCTCGTCGAGCGCGGCACCAAGACGAACGAGAGGCCCCCGACCGGCGGGGGCCTTTTTCATCGGCTCGGTGCGAGGCGATCGGGGCCGCCTTCCCGGTGGAGCGCTCGTCAGATGGTCGGCGCCGGGGACGGTCCGGCGGGGTCGGCGTCGGGGGCGCTCCGCCCGGCCTCGAAAGCGCGGATGAGGCGGTCGAAGCCGTAGGACACCAGCGCCACCACCACGAAGAACGCCAGCACGCTCGCGGTGATGCGGACGGATGTCTTCAGCCCGGGCATCAGGCTCGGGGCCTTCTGGATGGCGAACGCGATCGCCCCGGCGGGGATGAAGGCCAGCGCCGCGCGGAGCAGCAGCGCGTACGAGCGAGCCGGGTTCCTGGCGAAGACCGTGAGCGCTGAGCCGAGCATGAACACCAGCCCGCCGCCGAGGATGCCCAGCGCCGGATACTTGATCGGCACGCTTGAGATGACCATGGGCTCGACCGGCTGGCGGAGCAGGCGTGCCGAGAGCGCCGGTTCCCCGAGCATCGCGGCGACGATCAACGGGCCGGAGACGCACAGCATCGCGAGCGCGGGGCCGGTGCGGAAGCGTCCCCGGGCGACCACCACGCCGAACCCGCCCGCGACGATCGCCACCAGGCTGAACGCCGCGAGGAAGTAGAGCTGGTTGATCT
>JAFLCM010000345.1 GCA_017303565.1 Planctomycetota bacterium | reverse complement strand
CCGGGGCCCGGAAGCCCGGACGGGGGCGGGGGACTTCAGGCCCGGAAGCGGAGGAGCAGGTCCTTGCTTTCCACCGTCTCGCCGACCGTGGCGGTGATGGTGTCGACGATGCCGTCGACGGGGGCGGTCACGGTGGTCTGCATCTTCATGGCTTCGAGCATGAAGAGCTTGTCGCCCTTGGCCACCTTGTGGCCGACGCTGACGGCGATGTGCGCGACCAGGCCGGGGATCGGGGCGGGGATCTGGAGGGGATCGGCGAGGTCGGCCTTGGGCCGGGCCTTGGCCTGGGGGGCGACCTTCTTGTCGGTGATGAAGGTCTCGCGGGTGATGCCGTTGAGTTCGTAGGTGACGACCCGGCGTCCGTCCTTGTCCGGGTCGCTCACGTTGATCAGCCGGATGATCAGCGTCTTGCCTTCCTCGATGTCGACGGAGATCTCCTCGCCTCGGCGGAGGCCGTAGAAGAAGGCCGGGGTGGGGAGGGCGCTGACGTCGCCGAACTCGCGCTTGTGGCGGGCGTAGTCGAGGAACACCCGCGGGTACATCAGGTAGCTGAAGACGTCGTCGTCGGTGGGGGTGTGCTTCAGTTTCTCGGCGAGTTCGCGCCGGATCTGGTCGAAGTCGGCGGGGGTGGCGACGGCGCCGGGGACGACGCCCTGCTGGTGGAGGCGGCGGGCTTCGGCGGCCTTCTTTTCGCCGAGGACGACGCGCTGGAGGTCGGCGGGCCAGCCGCCGTCGGGCCAGCCGAGGCCGCCGGAGAGCATGTCGACGACGCTTTCGGGGAAGGGGGTGGTGCCGGGTTCGAGGTTGAGGACGTCGGCCGGCTTGATGCCGCGGGTGACGAGGAACATGGTCATGTCGCCGACGACCTTGGAGGACGGGGTGACCTTGACGATGTCGCCGAAGAGCTGGTTGACGTCGGCGTAGGTGCGGGCGATTTCGGGCCAGTGGTGGAGGAGGCCCATGCCGGCGGCCTGCTCCTTGAGGTTGGTGTACTGGCCGCCGGGCATCTCGTGCAGGTAGACCTCGGCGCTGCCGGTGCGGGGGGCGGTGTCGAAGGGGGCGTAGTACCCGCGCACGTGCTCCCAGTAGTCGGAGCATTCGTCGAGGGCGGCGAGGTCGAGGCCGGTGTCGCGCGGGTGGTGCTGGAGGGCGGCGACGATCGAGTTGAGGTTGGGCTGGCTGGTGCTGCCGCTCATCGAGGCGAGGGCGGCGTCGGCGACGTCGAGTCCGGCGTCGGCGGCGCGGAGGAGGGAGCCGGCGTTGATCCCGCTCGAGTCGTGGGTGTGCAGGTGGATGGGGATGCCGATCTCGTCGCGGAGGGCCTTGACCAGCTTGTGGGCGGCGTAGGGGCGGAGCAGGCCCGCCATGTCCTTGATCCCGAGGAAGTGGGCGCCCATGCGTTCGAGTTCGCGGGCGAGTTTGACGTAGTACCGGAGCGGGTACTTGTCGCGCCGCGGGTCGAGGATGTTGCCCGTGTAGCAGATCGCGCCCTCGGCGAGGGCGTGGGTGCCCTGGACGGCCTCGAGGGCGACCCGGAGGTTGGGGAGGTAGTTGAGGGAATCGAAGATGCGGAAGATGTCGATGCCCGACTCGGCGGCATGGCGGACGAAGCCGGCGACGACGTTGTCGGGATAGTTGGAATACCCCACCGCGTTGGAGCCGCGGAGGAGCATCTGGAAGCAGATGTTCGGGATGCGGGCGCGGAGCTGCCGGAGGCGTTCCCAGGGGTCCTCGCAGAGGAAGCGGAGGGCGGTGTCGAAGGTGGCGCCGCCCCACATCTCGAGGGAGAAGAGCCCGGCGGCCCGCCGGGCGACGGCGCTGGCGCAGGCGAGCATGTCGGCGGAGCGGACGCGGGTGGCGAGCAGCGACTGGTGGGCGTCGCGGAAGGTGGTGTCGGTGAGCAGGAGGCGCTTCTGCTTGCGGGTCCACTCGGCGAACTTGCGCGGGCCGAGTTCGAGGAGGAGATCGCGGGTGCCGCGGGGCGGGGTCTGGTGGAGGTCCCAGGCGGGGATCCGGGCGGGGGTGAGGGGGCGGGGCGGCTGCCAGCCCTTGGCGTGGGGGTTGCCGTTGACGATGACGTTGCCGAGGTAGTTGAGGAGCTTGGTGGCCCGGTCGCGCTTGAGCGCGAAGCTGAGGAGCGAGGGCGTCGTGTCGATCAGGGTGGTGGTGGCCTTTCCGCTGCGGAATTCGCGGTGGGCGACGACGTTCTCGAGGAAGGGGATGTTGGTCTTGACGCCCCGGATCCGGAACTCGCGGAGGGCGCGGTCCATGCGGTCGCAGGCGAGGTCGAAGGACTGGCCGCTGGAGATCACCTTGACCAGGAGGGAATCGTAGAAGGGGGTGATCACCGCCCCGGCGTAGCCCATGCCGCCGTCGAGGCGCAGGCCGAAGCCGCCCGTGGACCGGTAGGCGAGGATGCGCCCGTAGTCGGGCATGAACTTGTTCTCCGGGTCCTCCGTGGTGACCCGGCACTGGATGGCGTAGCCGTGGCGGGGGATGGCGTCCTGGGGAGGCAGTCCGACTTCCGGGGAGTGGAGCGAGTGGCCCTGGGCGATGCGGAGCTGCGACTGGACGAGGTCGATCCCGGTGATGACCTCGGTGACGGTGTGCTCCACCTGGATGCGCGGGTTCATCTCGATGAAGAACCACTCGTGCCGGTCGAGGTCGTAGAGGAACTCGATGGTGCCGGCGTTGTCGTAGCGGATCTCCCGGGCCATGCGCGCGGCGGCGTCGCAGAGTTCACGGACCACGGCGGGCGGAAGCCCGTAGCTGGGGGCGATCTCGACGACCTTCTGGTGCCGGCGCTGGACCGAGCAGTCGCGCTCGTGCAGGTGCACCACGTTGCCGTGGCGGTCCCCGAGGATCTGGACCTCGAGGTGCTTGGCGTGCGGGATGTACTTCTCGAGGAAGACCGCGGGGTTGCCGAAGGCGCGCCCGGCCTCGGTCTGGGCCTCGTCGAGCAGGGGGGCGAGGTCCCCGGGCTTGAGCACCACGCGCATGCCGCGCCCGCCCCCGCCGAAGGCCGCCTTGATGATGAGGGGGAAGCCGATCGCCTTGGCCGCCTTGAGCGCCTCGTCCCGGTCGCTGATCGGGTCCTTCGTGCCCGGCAGGGTCGGCACCCCGATCCGCTCGGCGAGGGCGCGGGCCGCGGTCTTGTCGCCCATCATGTCGAGCAGCTCGGGCCGGGGCCCGACGAAGATGATGCCGGCCTCGGCGCAGGCCCGCGCGAAGCCCGCGTTCTCGCTGAGGAACCCGTAGCCGGGGTGGATGGCGTCGACGCCCTTCTCCTTCGCCAGGGCGACGATGCCCGGGACGTCGAGGTAGGCGGCGACGGGGCCCTTGCCCTGCCCGACGAGGTACGATTCGTCGGCCTTGAACCGGTGCATGCAGAACCGGTCCTCCTGGGCGTACACCGCCACCGTGCGGATCCCGAGTTCGGTGGCCGCGCGGAAGATGCGGATGGCGATCTCGGACCGGTTGGCGGCCATCAGCTTCCGGATCGGGCGGAGGCCGGATCCGGCGGCGTCGGGGGCGGGGACGCTGGGCTTCGAAGCGGGAGGAGCGGCGCGGCGTGGCATAGGTCTCGTCGGGGCGCCGAGGCTAGGGCGGCGGCCCCGGCGAAAGCGAGCAATCCGCGTTCGGAAGCGGCGTCGGCGGGCGCGAAATCGGCTTCATGTT
>JAFLCM010000344.1 GCA_017303565.1 Planctomycetota bacterium | reverse complement strand
GGCAGTCCCGCGAAGTGGCCGCCCCCCTCGTCCCCCGCCGCGGGCCCTGGGAACGTTCCACCTTCTCCCCCGCCAACCAGTTGCTCGCCCAGCCCGGCCCGGATGGCGCCTTCAACCTCGTCGACCTCGTCACCGGCCTGATCCGTTCCACGATCAAGGTCGAGTTCCGCGGCTCCACCGGGCTCCGCTTTTCGCCCGATGGCACCCTCCTCGCCGCCGCCTCGCGCGAAGGCCTGATCTACCTGTACGACACCAGCACGGGCGAACTCGCCGATGCCATGCGCGGCCACCTGCTCGGCGTCCACGATGTCGCCTTCTCCCCCGATGGCCTGCGCCTCGCCTCCGCCAGCGCCAAGGCCGAGGCGGTCAAAATCTGGGATGTCCGAACCCGCCACGAAGTCGCCTCCCTCGCCGGCGAAGGCTCCCTCTTCAACCGCGTCCAGTTCTCCCCCGACGGCTCGCTCGTGCTCGCCATCAACTCCAGCGGCACGGTGCACGTCTGGCGCGCCCCCGCCCTGTCCGAGATCGACCTCGCCGCCGCACGGGAGTCCGCCCCCAACCCGGTCCGCTGACCCGGGCGCACGCTTGACCTGCCGCCGGCGCTCCCGGAGAAACCGGGACTCACCCCCCGCTCCATGCGCCCCACCCTCCCGGCCCTCGCCCTGCTCTGCCTCGTCCTCCCCGCCGCCCACCCTTTCGCCGCGGAGGCCCCGGACTACGTCTTCGAGCCCGATGTGATGGTCCCGATGGACGACGGCGTGCGGCTGGCCACCCACGTCTACCGTCCCCGCGGCGAAGGCCGGTTCCCCGTGCTGCTCATGCGCACCCCCTACGGCAAGCCGGACCAGAACTGGGGCGAGGCGCGACGCTACGTGCCCGCCGGCTACGCGCTCGTCGCGCAGGATTGCCGGGGGCGCGGAAAATCGGAGGGCACCTGGAACCCGTTCTTCCTCGATCGCGAGGACGGTCTCGCCACCCAGAAGTGGATCGGGCAGCAGACGTGGTCCAATGGTGATCTCGGCACCTCGGGCGGTTCCTACGGGGGCTGGACCCAATGGGCCTCCGCGCCGGGTGCGTCTCCCCACCTCAAGTGCATGGTCCCCGTCGTGCCCTTCGCCGAGGTCTACGAGGACATCGCCTACTACGGGGGCGCCTTCCAGCTTGCCCTTCTGATGGGATGGGGTGCCGCCGTCGGCGGCATCAACCTGCCCCCCGAGAAACTCGCCGAGGCCTACCGCCACCTGCCCCTCAACACCCTGGGCAACCAGTTCGAGCGGCCCGTCCCGTACCTCAACGACTGGATCCACCACCCGACCTACGACGAGTTCTGGCGCCGCCGCGGCGTCGGGGATTCCTACGACACCGTGACCGTGCCCGTCCTCAACATCGGCGGCTGGTACGACATCTTCTCCAAGACCACGCTGGACCTCACCGACCGCGTGCGCGAGCGATCCCGCGATCGCGCCATGCGCCGCAACCAGACCGTCCTCATGGGCCCGTGGGCGCATGGCGTCGGCGTGCGCAAGGTCGGCGACCTCGACTTCGGCGAGTCCGCCGCCGTGAACATCGGCGAATGGCAGTTCCAGTGGTTCGAGTACTGGCTCAAGGGACGCCAGAGCGGCGTCGAGAACTGGCCGGCCTACCGCCTCTTCGTCATGGGGGAGAACCGCTGGCGCGACGAAAACGAATGGCCCCTCGCGCGCACCCGCTACACCCCGCTCTACCTCTCCAGCGGCGGTCGCGCCAACTCGCTGCGCGGCGATGGCCTCCTCACCCTCGATGCCCCGCCCACCGAACGCACCGACACCTTCACCTACGATGGCGACCATCCCGTCCCCACCGCCGGCGGCAACAACCTCGTCGGCGCCCCCATCGGGCCGCTCGACCAATCGAAGGTCGAGGAACGCGACGATGTGCTCGTCTACTCCACCGGCCCCCTCCCGCAGGCCTACGAAGTCACCGGCCCCGTCCGGGCCGTGATCTACGCCGCCTCCACGGCCCCTGACACCGATTTCACCGCCAAGCTCGTGGACGTCCACCCCGACGGCCGCGCCTTCAACCTGTGCGACGGCATCGTGCGCGCGCGCTGGCGCCACCGCGGGGCGCAGCCTGAACTGCTCACCCCCGGCAGGATCGAGCGCTACGAGATCGACCTCTGGGTCACCAGCAACGTCTTCCTCCCCGGACACCGCGTGCGCCTGGAAGTCAGCAGCAGCAACTTCCCGCGCTTCGATCGCAACGCCAACTCCGGCCTGCCCTTCGGGACGGACACCGAACTCCTGGAGGCCAAGCAGACGATCCACCACGGAGGCCGCTACGCCTCGCACCTGATGCTTCCCGTGATCCCGAGGTAGCCCGGCCCACCGATCCAATTCCGGACAACGCGGGCCTCGCCGCGGCGTTCTCGTCGCCGCCCCAAGGCGGGGACGAGCCGCCGATCCCGCGCCGACTCAGGCCAGGTGCTCCTTGAAGAAGGCCACCGTGCGTTCCCACGCCAGGTTCGCCTGGTCCTTGTCGTAGCGCGCCGTGGAATCGTTGTGAAACCCGTGGTTGGCCTTCGGGTACAGGTGCATCGTGTACTTCGCACCCGCCGCCTTCAGGTCCTGCTCGTACTCCGGCCAGCTGGCATTCACGCGCGTGTCCAGTTCCGCCAGCTGGATCAGAAGCGGTCCCTTGATGTTCTTCCGCAACTCCCGCGCCGCCGGGGTTCCATAGAACGGCACCCCCGCATCGAGGACATCCGGCACCGTCGCCGCCAGAAGGTTCACGATGTACCCGCCAAAACAGAATCCCACCGCCCCCAGTTTCCCCGAGCAGGACGCATGCGCCTTCAGGAAACGCGCCGCCGCGATGAAGTCCTGCTCGATTTTGGCGGCGTCGAGCGACCGCTGCATCGCGCGCCCTTCATCATCGTTGCCCGGATACCCGCCCAGCGTGTGCAGCGCATCCGGCGCGAACGCCACATACCCCGCCTTGGCCACGCGACGCGCCACGTCCATGACGTAGGGATTCAACCCCCGGTTCTCATGCACCACCAGGACGGCAGGCGCCTTGCCCTGGAGCGCCGAGGGCGTCACCAGGTACCCGCGCCCTTCACGATGGCCCTGCGGTGAGGGAAAGACCGCGTACTGCGGCTTGATCTCCGGATCGTTGAACGAGACCTGCTCGGCGTAGGCGTACTGGGGCATCAGCGCCCCCAGCAGCAGGCTCATCGAAAACCCCGCCGCCGCCAGCGTCGAAAGCCGCGCCATGAAGGTGCGCCGGTCGATGAGGCCGTGGGCATACTCGTCATACCAATCGAACGCTTCCTGGGGAATGGCGGTCGTCCGGGCATCCGCTGTCGTCGACGTCAGCGTCTCAGGGGCAGGAGAACTCATGGCGGCAGGATCTGGGGTTGGAGTTTGGACCGGGAAACTCCTGCACTGTACCCGCGCCTCGGGCCAAGGAAAGCCCCGGCCCCGCACCCTGTCTTCCGCCACCCGCCACCCGCGCCTAACGGCCTGTGCTGCGGTACACCAAGGCCTCGTTCACCTCGATGCGCCGGCCCGATGACCTGGGATCCGCATCGGCTCGAACCTCCAGTCGCAGCGTGTGCCGCCCCGGCGAAAGGCCGGTGACATGCCATAGCGCCTGGTCATGCGTTCCGTCCGCCACATAGGCGTCCGCCCGCGCGCGGCGCCGTCCGTCGAGGGACAC
>JAFLCM010000343.1 GCA_017303565.1 Planctomycetota bacterium | reverse complement strand
GTGGAGCCGCGGATCGCGGTCGTGAGCCTGATGAAGATCGCCGACGACCTGATGGACTCGGACCGCTTCAAGCCGGCGCGCACCGAACTCGATGAGACGGTCAACAAGGAACTGATCCGCCCCGTGCTGGAGCAACTCCAGGCGGTGGAGAAGAAGGTGAAGGAGTCGAACCCCGAGGCGCCGGAGATGAACGGCCTGCGGGAGGAGTACTTCAAGCTGCGCGGCGAGCTGCAGGCCAAGCAGCGCGAGGCGGCCCAGCGGGCGGAGAAACTGGTCAGCGAACAGCTCAAGCAGTGCTTCGACCTGGTGCGCGAGTCGGCGGCGGCCATCGCGGACAAGCGCGGGTTCAACTACGTGGTCTCGTCCATGCGGAGCGACGACAAGTTCCAGGACGGGCCGGTGCAGGCGACAGTGCGGGACATGCTCTCCCGCCCGATGGTGGTGTTCCCCAAGGGCGTGGACATCACGGACGATGTCCGGGAAGACCTGAAGCTGTGAGGTCAAGGCAAGCGGCACGAGGCACGAGGCAAGAGTGAGGACGGCCGGCGCGGATTCGTGAGGGTTGTTCGTTGCGGATCAGTCGGAATCTCTGGCTTGTGTCCTGGACGAGCCTGCTGAACGACATCAGCAGCGAGATGGTGTACCCGTTGATCGGGTTCTTTCTCACGGGCTCACTGGGCGCTTCGCCTCTGGTCGTCGGCGTGATCGAGGGGGTCGCGGAGAGTCTCGCTTCATTCCTCAAGATCGCCAGCGGGTGGTGGTCGGACCGCGTGCGCCACCGCAAGTGGTTCGCCGTGGCAGGGTACGCGATCAGCGTCGTGGGCAAGGCCCTGACGGCGCTCGCGCCCGCATGGGGAATGGTCCTGGCCGGGCGGTCGCTCGACAAGGTGGGCAAGGGCGTGCGGACAGCCCCGCGCGACGCGCTGATCGCCGAGGAGGCGGACGGTGCGCACCGCGGCCGGGCCTTCGGGTTCCACAAGGCGATGGACACGACGGGCGCGGTGTTCGGGGTGGTGATCGCCTTCGCGGCGCTGGCGTACTTCGGGGGCAGCGAGGAGATGGTGCGCCGCCTGATGGTGGCAGCGCTGCTGCCGTCGGTGCTGGCGATCGCGGTGTTGATGCTCGTGCGTGAACAGCGGCGAGCGGCGAGCGGCGAATCGCCAGCGGATGGGGAGCGGAACAAGGGAGCCGGGGGCTGGCGCCCGGTGCGCGCTTGGCGGGAACTCTCGGGGCGGCTGCGGGTGTTCTACGGGCTTTGGTTCGTGTTCAGCCTGGGGGCCTCGAGCGACACGTTCCTGTTCCTGTGGGCGCACGAACTCGGCGCGAGCATCCCGCAGGTGGTGCTCATGTACCTGGTGTTCAACGTGGTGAACGCGGCGACGAGCGAACCGGCGGGCCGGCTGTCGGATCGGATCGGGCGGCGCACGGTCCTGACCGCCGGGTGCGTCATGTACGGCGCGGTGTACGCGGGATTCGCGCTCGCGGGCGCGTTCGACGCCGGGCTGTGGGCGCTCTTCGTCCTGTTCGGCTTGTACGGCTTGCAGCGGGCCCTCACCGACGGCGTGGCAAAGGCGCTCGTGGCGGACCTGTGCCCCGCGGATGCCAAGGCGACGGCGCTGGGGCTGCTCGACTCGCTCGCGGGCGTGGGTGTGCTGCTGGCGAGCGTGGTCGGCGGGCTGCTGTGGGAACGGTCGGGGCCGGAGGCGATGCTGTGGTTCGGGGCGGGGTGCGGCGTGTTCGCGGGGGTGATGCTGCCGTGGACGCTGGGAAGACGGGGGACCAGCGGATTGCAGCGCGCACCCGGGCCGTAGCAACCATGCACCGGCTCGAAGCCCGAGCCACCGGGACACGGGTTTCAGAACCGGGGTTTGCCGGACTTGCCGTTGCTGGCTCGGAACCGGAGCACGGCCTTGAGCCGCCGAGAAATGAAGGCGAGGTCGTTGCCGTGGCGGACAATCGCCCACAGGCTGGTGGTGGCGGCGGCGAGGGCGAAAACCGGGCCAAGCATGGAGCCGAAAAAGCCGCGCGAGGCTGAACGGTCCAAGGTCATCAGCAGCACGAAAGCCCACAGGGCGGCGGGGACGAGAGAGATCAGACCGGCGTAACCGACGCCGCGCTTCATCGAGAGGCGCCGGGCCGTGCGGCGAAGGTGCGGAGAGAGCACCGCGTTGCGGGTGAGCCACCCGAGGTACATGGTGACGAAAGCGCCGAGCATGAGCCAGGCGTCCCGCGAATCGTCGCGGAAATCGCTGGTGAAAGTGGATGCCCAGAGGGCGAACGCCGCCGCGGCGGCGAGGACAAAGAGCCAGCAAGCAGCGCGGAGCCAGCCCGTGGCCCGCTTCTCAAGGGCGGGGCGCAAGCGTCGTTCCGGCGCGAAGGCCATGGGCAGGCCCACGGCCGTGAGCGCCGGCCCGATGAGGCAGAGGGGGAGCACGGCCCAGACGATGCCGGGTGCATCCGCGCCAATCGCCAGGTAGAAGGCGACGATCGGAAGAAGCCAGAACAACAGCATCCCGATGAAGATGCCCCACGTGGACAACGCGAGGCCCGCGCGCAGGCGGCGGAGGTGCCTGTGGTCGGCGGCGTGGAGGCTGCGCAGCGTGCGGGACACGGGCGTCCCGCACTCGGGGCAGCGGTCGCTGCGGCGCATGGCACGCACGTCGTACCAGCACTTGATGCAGGGGAGGCTGAACTTGACGATGTCGGGGAGGCCGTTGCGCGACAGCGCGGGGTCGGGCGACGGGGTCGGTGCTGGAAGGGGCGCGGCGAGTTCGCTGCTTTCGATGGTCCCGGACATGAGCGGAGTGTAAGTCAGGACACGAGAGTGCGCTGACCACGTGGACGGCCAACTGCAACGGCACGGGCACCCGCGGACGAAAGCCCGCGTCCCACCGCCACTCAACGCACGCTTCTTGGCCCCACGCCGCTCACACTCACGAGCACTGCCGCCCGAACTGACCCAGGAAAATCACGAGGTCCGGAGTGCTCACCAAACCGTCGCCGTTGAAATCCCCGCGATCGCCCGGCGTCACCAGATCACCGAACGCCCCCAGGAACGGCACCAGGTCCGGCGTGCTCACGATCCCGTCCGCGTTCAGGTCCGCCGCGAACGTGCACACGAACTGACCCGCGTCGTTCAGGTTGATCCACCCGACGTTTTCCCCCCACGCGAACCCGCTGAACCGCCCGCTGAACGCGTCGTACCGCGCCCCCTGCGCCCCAAGGCTCGACACCGTCGAGAAGTTGATCCACCCGATGTTCTCGCCCCACGCGAACCCCGAGCACTCGCCCGTGTCCGGGTTCACGTTCACGCCGAAGTTCGTGTTGTTGATGTTCGCGTACGTCCCCCCCGACGGCGCCCCGTTCCCCACGTTGATCCAACCCACGTTCTCGCCCCAGATGAACCCCGACAGGAACGACCGCGAGTGCCGCACACCCTGCAGGCCCCCGTTCGCGTCCCGCCAGTTCAGCCACCCGATGTTCTCGCCCCACGCCCACTTCCGCACCGGGCTCACCGTCGTGTCCGCGCCGCACACAACCGCCACCGCCAGAAACCCCGCGACGCCCGTGATCAACTGACGCATGAGCCACCTCTTTTGCAACACAGTCCCACGGGCCGGCGCCCGTCATCGGTCCATCTCAGTATCCGGAACATCCATGCGCGGTCAACGACAAAACCGGCCAATCCACGCCCAACTTTCTT
>JAFLCM010000342.1 GCA_017303565.1 Planctomycetota bacterium | reverse complement strand
AGATCTGCTTCCAGAAGCACGCGCCGGCGAGCCGGGTGATCGCGTTCAAGGACTGCTTCATGGGGCGGACGATCACGATGAGCCAGATCGGGGACTCGGCGGCGAACCGGGTGGGGATCCCGCTGTCGACGCTGATCGACTACATGCCGTTCTACGACCCGGCGGCGGCGCGGCGGATGAGCGCGGGCGACCAGTCGGGTCAGACGCGGTTCATCGACATGTGCGTGAGCCACCTGCGGCAGTACATCGAGCGGTACCCGGGTCAGCACGCGTGCTTCGTGTTCGAGCTGGTGCAGGGCGAGGGCGGGTTCAACACGGCGCCGACGGAGTTCTTCCGCGAGCTGATGCTGGTGTGCCGCAGCGCGGGGATCGCGGTGTGGGACGACGAGGTGCAGTCCTTTGGTCGGACGACGCGGATGTTCGCGTACGACGCGGCGGGCGTGGGCGACCTGGTGGACATCATCTGCGTGGGCAAGATGACGCAGGTGTGCGCGGTCCTGTACAAGTCGGAGTACAACCCCAAGCCGGGGCTTTTGAGCCAGACGTTCCTGGCGTCGTCGGACGCCCTGGCGGCGGGGAAGCGGGTGGTCGAGATGCTGCGGGACTCGGACCTGTACGGCGACAGCGGGCGGATCGCGCGGCACCACCGGGCGTTCGCGGAGCAGGTGCGGGCGCTGGCGGCGAAGCACCCGCAGTGGTTCCCCGCGAACCCGAACGGGGTGGACATCGTGGGCGGGCTGGGCGGGATGATGCGGTTCACGCCGTTCG
Source organism: Planctomycetota bacterium (assembly GCA_017303565.1). Classification (GTDB taxonomy): domain Bacteria; phylum Planctomycetota; class Phycisphaerae; order Phycisphaerales; family UBA1924; genus JAFLCM01. Next base: position 2,943 of record JAFLCM010000342.1, on the reverse strand, counting down.
GCGGGAAGAAGGAGCCGATCATGAAGCTGTGCAGGGCGATGTTTGAGGAGGGTGTGATCGGCTTCTACGCCGGTCACGATCCGTACCACATCCGCCTGCTGCCGCCGATCCCGGCGATGGAGGAGGGCCTGTGGCCGACGGTGTTCCAGGTGATCGAGAAGGCGATGGCGCGGGTGGGGTGAGGGGGGGGAGGCCAGTGGCCAAGTGGGGAGTGGTCGAGTGGGAAGTGGTTGAGTGGTTGAGTGGTCTGTGATCTGAGATTTGCTGATTTGAGATTTGCTGATTTGCGATTTGCGATTCGTCCCCATGCACCTGATCCGACCGGCCAAGATGGACGACCTTCCGACGCTGCTGAAGCTGGCGCGGATGGTGTACTTCATCAACCTGCCGCCGGAGAAGGACATCATCGCGGAGAAGATCCGTCGTTCGCAGGCGTCGTTCCGGGCGGCGTGCGAGGGCGTGGGGATGGAGCGGCTGCTGGGGCACTCGAGCGCGGGCTCGGGGGCGGCGAGCGCCAAGAGCCCGGTATTCATGTTCTGCATCGAGGACACGGAGACGGGCAACTGCCTGGGGACGTCGTCGATCATCAGCCGGATGGGCGGGCCGGGGCACCCGAATCTGTCGCTGCAGCTGCGCATCCGCGAGTTTTTCTCGCGTGATCTTCAGCAGGGCGTGAAGCACACGACGGCGCAACTGCACCTGGACGAGTCGGGGCCGACGGAGATCGGCGGGCTGATCCTGCAGCCGTCGATGCGGGGGCACCCGCGGCGGATCGGCAAGCAGATCAGCCTGGCGCGGTTCCACTTCATGGGGCTGTACCGGTCGTACTTCGCCGACCATGTGATCGCGGAGATGATGGGGCCGATCACGCCGGACGGGCACAACACGCTGTGGGAGTACTTCGGCCGGCGGTTCATCAACCTGACGTACGCGGAGGCGGACAAGTTCTGCCAGTATTCGCGGGAGTTCATGACGAGCCTGTTGCCTCGGGAGGAGATCTTCCTGACGCTGCTGCCGCCGGAGGCGCGGGCGCTGATCGGGCAGGTGGGGGCGGACACGGCTCCGGCGCGGCGGATGCTGGAGGAACTGGGGTTCCGCAACCACGACAAGGTCGATCCGTTCGACGGCGGCCCGCAGCTGGAGTGCCGGACCGAGGACATCGCGGTGGTGAAGCGGACCGGGCGGGCGATGGTGGGTGGTGCGTGCGCGGCGGGCGCGGCGAAGGCCGAGGGGTTCATCAGCGTGATGCACGCCGAGGGCGACTACCGGGCGGTGTACGCGCCGATCCAGAGCGTCGGCGACGGGGAGGTGCGCCTGACAAGGGAGACGATGAGCGCGCTGGGGATCGGGGCGGGGGACGAGGTCGGCGTCGCGCCCGATGCGCTCGGCAAGGCGGCGGCGGGCACGAAGAAGAAGCCCGCGTCACGGCGGCCGGTTCGGGCGTGATCGGGCCTTTCGTTTCGGGGGAGGTTTTGAGGGCGGCCGCTCCCGAGTTGGTGCGGCGGTGTGGGCGGGGCTACTCTGCCGGGGCTTCGCGCCAGCGGACAATTCTCACTTCGGGGTCGCGGGCGCGGTAGGCCGTCGAGGGGACGATGGAGTATGCAGTGGTCCCGGGGCTGGCCCACTCGAGTGTGAGGCCCGCGTGGCCGCTGTTTTCGAAGAAGACGACCTCGACGGTGTGTGTGCCGGCGGTGAGGTTGACGGCGCCGGTTTTCTTGTTGTAGCTGTGCAGGCCGTCGTGGTTGACGACGAGCGAGCCGTTGATGCGGAGTTGGCAGCCGTCGTCGCCGCCGAGGCGGAAGTTCCACAGGCCCGCCGAGGGGGTCCTGATGGTGCCGGTGAGTTTCACGCCGAAGCGGTCGGCGGCGGCGCGAGGGTACCAGGGTGTGGTGACGCTGGGCCAGTTGATCTGGGGTTCCTTGCTGGTGCGGACGATGTTCGACCAGTTCACCTGCGAGAGGTTCGAGAGGCCGGAGGCCGAGGTGACCCACACCGCGTCAAGCCCGTCGGTCAGGGTCGAGGCCCACGGGATCGTGCTGTTGATGTTGCGGAAGCGGAGGGTGTCGCCCGTGGCCTGTGAACCGACGAAGGCGAAGACGACGTAGTGGTACGCGGCGGCGTCTGCGGTGGAGATGGTGAACGACTTTGTCTGGGCCCGCCACACGCCGTTGGCGGTGCCGGCGGGCGGCGCGTCCGACGTGAGGGATTTCACACCCGCCTGCGTGACGGTGAGCGGGATGCCGGCGTTGCCGAGGTCGAGGATTGTGGTGTCGGCGACGGCGAGGACGTGCCAGTAGGCGGTTTGGCGGGTGTGGCTGGTCATCCAGACTTCGGCGCTCACGTTGTAGGTGCCTGCCGCGGGCATGGGGACGGCGATGAGCATGGCGCGGGTCTGGGTGGCGCCGGCGTTGGCGGTGAGTTCGGCGTAGCCGTCCTGCGGCGTGAAGCCGTTGCCCCACCACGCGCTGGCGGACGCCGTGCCGATGGTCACGGTCGCAGCCGGTTGCATCGTCCCGCTGCCGAACTGGCCGTGTGGGAGCATGGCCGGGGCGGGCGCCGCCAGGAAGAGCGGCACGGAAGCCGCGTACGCCACGATCGAGCGTGTGGAACTCGCCATGCTTCAACATGTCGAACCTCGCTGGTGCCCGGGAGGCTCGGCCAGATGTCGAGGACGGAATCCCCTGCCGGTCGCGCCCGCGCATCCGGACCCCTTGGGGCTTATCGGTCCAAGCCCGTGTGTCCTGTCGGGGCGTGATCCGATGCCGCGTGGGGGGTGCGCGAGCGACGTGGCATCACGCCGAGCGGCGTCCGCCCTTGAGCAGGTCCTTCAGCACCTGGAGGGCGAACTGCATCTTGGTCTTGGTGGTGATGGCGGAGTAGGTGGAGAAGACGAGGGCGATGCAGCCGCTGGGGCTGACGGGGGCGCCGTGGCGGGTGTCCGGC
>JAFLCM010000341.1 GCA_017303565.1 Planctomycetota bacterium | reverse complement strand
GGCTCGGCGACGTAGACCTTCGCGCCCGAGCCGCCCGTGGGCAATGAGCCGACGATGCTGTACCCGTCGAACTGCCCGACCTTCGCCGAGGGGCGGTCGGCGCCGGGGGCCTCGGCCATCGCCTGCGGCACGCGCTTCTCGATGCCCTCGACCAGCCCGTTGAGCAGCAGCAGGCGCGCGGGGTTGCCGATCACCACGCGGTAGGCGCAGTGCCCGAGCGAGCGGACCTCGTCCTGGATGGCCCGCCCGTAGTGGGCCGCGGCGCTCCAGCGCCCGATCGCCACGTTGCCGAGCGTGAGGGGCACGAAGAACAGCGCCGTCACCAGCGAACCGATCGCCCGGGCGATATCGCCCAGCGTGCGCCCGATGAAGGTGAAGAGGTGCGCGATCAGCCAGCCGATGCCCTTGAACACCGGGACGATCAGCATCACCAGCCCGACGATCGCGACCACCGCCGCGACGACGATGAGCCAGGCCGGCGCCCCGCCGGTCAGCGCCCCGGCCTGGCCCAGCATGGCTGGCCCCGGAAGCGGGCTGGCGGGCACCAGGATGGTGCCGGGGGCTCCGGGGGTTCCGGGGGTTCCGGGGGCGATGACGACCTCGCCCTCGACGCGGGTGATCCCGCTGTCATCGATGGCGAAAGGCAGGGCGTTGGTGGGCGCGAGAAGTTGGTTCATCGGTTCGACCCCGAATCAGGCCGGTCCGCCCGGATCGCTTCCATCTCGCGGTGGTACAACTCCGCGATGGCCTCGTCGAAGAGGGCGTCGTTGGCGTTGTTGGGGTTCAGGCCCAGCCCCTTTCGGTCGGGCTCGACCAGTTCGTCGTCGGTGAACGAATACGTCTGCACGACTTCGGCCAGGCGGCGCCGGATGAGCTCGCGCACTTTGGCCATGCGCCGGCTGACCGTCGGCTCGCTGGTGCCCAGCGATTCCGCGACCGCCTTGCCGCTCTGCCCGTCGAAGACGCGCATGCGGTAGATCGTGAAATCGGTGAAATCGCTCTCGCGCTCGACGAGTTTCAGCGCGGCCCGGACTTTGGCCCGGAAGATCGCCGCCTCGTACTCCATGTCGGGCGAGGCGCCGCCGGCCTGGACCATCCACGATTCGTCGAGGGCGGCGGACTTCCTGCCACCGCCGCGCTTCTGCGCCGTCCGCCGGTCGATCTCGTCGCCGAGCGTGTGCTTGGCGATCGCCAGCAGCCACGTGCTGAACCGGGCCCCGCGGGCGGGGTCGTAGCGGTCGATGGAGTCCGACAAGGCGGCGAGCGTTTCCTGTGAAAGGTCGCGGACCGTCTCGACGCCGACGCGACCCTTGCCCCACTTCATCAGTTGGGCCCGGAGCACCGGGCCGAAGGTCTCCCATAGCTCAAACCACGCCGCGCTGTCGCGGGCACGCAGGCGGTTAACGAACGAGGTGGTGAGGCTGTTGAGCATGGTCGGGGCCTGTTGGAGAGCGGCGGACGCGGCGGACCGGTCGGGCTGCCGACCATGACAGTACGAAACCCCGGTGAACCTTGATTGGGAGCATGCGGCGTGCCATTCCACCACAGCCGCGTGGGCCACCGAACGAAGGCCGACACGCCCGCTCTGGGGCCTCTCCCGCTGCTTTGGACGAAGCCCGGGGCCCTCCCGAGTCAGCCCGAGAACTCGCCCGGGCGTCACATTGGCAGGCGGCACAGGTTGCGATCGGTCGGCGCGAACCGTGGAGAAATGTGAAATCGAAGGCGGGCATTCCCAATGAACCCGGCACAGACGCGCCGAGTCCGGCCCCGTGTTGAGGCCGACCGACGGCGCCGCGGAACCAACCCCCGCCGCGAGCGGGGAAACGAACGCCGACGCAGGTTCGGCGGGCAGGATCGCAAAGGAGTTGCCCCATGGGTCTGACCAAGACAGTCGTTCGGGTGGTTGCGGTGGGCGGGCTTCTGACCGGCGCCGCGGTGCTGATCGCCGGCCCCTCGCGGGTGATGGCGGTCGCGGGCCTGGCCCGGGAGAAGGTGGTGGACGGGATCGACGCCGCGGTGGGCGACCCCGTGGCCCTCCGCGCCCAGATCAGCGAACTCGAAGAGCAGTACCCCAAGCGGATCGCCGAGGTTCGCGCCGAACTGGCGGAAGTCCGCAGCCAGATGCAATCGCTGGAGCGTGACCGCGCCGTCGCCGAGAAGGTGGTCGCCATGGCCACCGACGACCTGGCCCAGATGAAGGGCCTGCTCGGCAAGGCCGAGACCGCCCGCGCCGATGCGCCCACCGCCCTCATCAACGTCCGCTACAACAACCAGTCGCTCACCCTCGACCAGGCCTACAGCCGTGCGACCAACATCAATAACACGCTGACGGCGTACAACAGCCGCATCGCCGACTCGCAGCGCGATATCGAGTTCCTCACCCAGCAGTCCGACCGCCTCGAGGAGCTCCTGAACACCCTCGAGACCGAGCGCTCGCAGTTCCAGGCCCAGATCTGGCAGCTCGACGGCCAGATCGAGATGATCGCCCGCAACGACAAGCTGATCGACCTGATCGAGAAGCGCACCAAGTCGATGGACCGCTTCGGCAAGTACGAGGCCGTCAGCCTCGACAACGTGACCGGGCGGATCGCCCGGATCCGCGCCGACCAGGAGTCCCGCCTGCAGGCGCTGGCCAACCACACCAAGGGCGACGACTACGAGACCAAGGCCCGGACCATGATCAACGCCGAGAACGCCGCCCGTGCGGTCTTCGAGAAGGCCAACCAGCCGATGCCCAAGCCATCGATCGAGGTGGGCAACGACGGCGCCAAGATGACCACCCCCGCGCCCTCGGGCGCCTCGACCGGCCCGGTCGCCAGCGTCACCAAGACCGTGGTCGTGCAGTAACCGCAACCCGGAACCCCGGCCCGCGCCCGATCACACGCCGGCGCAGCCCGGAATCAAGCAAGGGGTCCGATCCCACACCGCCAAGGCCCGGCCGCACCGCCGGGCCTTGTGCTTTTCTGGGTGTGCCGTCGGCTCGGACGACATACCGTTGCGCGCAGGTTCAGCCGCCCCGCAGCGGCCGAGAGGGAAATCCATGCCCGACACCATCTTCACCAAGATCATCCGCGGCGAGATCCCCTGCCACAGGGTCTACGAGGACGCCCACGTCTTCTCCTTCCTCGACATCGCCCCGCTGAGCAAGGGCCACACACTGGTCATCCCCAAAGAGCCCGCCGCCACGCTCGATCAGTTGTCCGACGAGTCCGCGGCGGCGATCGGGCGGGCCCTCCCCCGCATCTGCCGCGCGGTCATGAAGGCGACCGGGGCGACGGCCTACAACGTCCTGCAGAACAACGGCGCCGCAGCCCATCAGGCCGTGTTCCACGTGCACTTCCACATCATCCCCAAGGAACCTTCCGGGGCCGGCCTCGGCGTCGGCTGGCCCAGCGGCAAACTCGACGCGAGCGCCGGCGCTGAACTGGCGAAGAGCATCGCGTCCCATCTTTCGTGAGTCGTTCCGTGTTTCCATTTTCACCGTTTTCAGAAAGGCAATCGCATGACACCGCTCGAAGAGCTGGAGAGATCGCTGCGCGCCGCGTGCGCACGCAATCCGGAAATCGCGTCCGTGGTATCGAATCTCGGGAAATGGCTGCAATCGATCGTGGACAGCGCCGGCACAGCGACGCCGTTCCTGAAGCCGGCGGATGAGGCGATCGCCGGCGGCGGTGCGCCCCCGGTGCCCGCTCCCGTTCTCGCCGCCGCGCCC
>JAFLCM010000340.1 GCA_017303565.1 Planctomycetota bacterium | reverse complement strand
CAGGCCGATGGGGTCGTTGTTGAAGAAGGCGTTCTTGATCGCGGTGAACCCGGCGTCGCCGGTGTCCCAAACCATCTCGAACTCCACGCTCGCTTCCTTGAGCGTCGCGACCGTGGCCCGCCAGCCACTGTTGGCACGCGTGGTCACATCCGCCTCGCCTGCCTCGAGGTTCAGCGTCACGTCGCGCGTGTTGCCGAGCGCCGTCCACGCGCCTGCGCCTGCCTGGCCGCCCGTCTTGTACTTGAGGGCGGCTTCCATGCCGAGCTTGATTGCCATCACTGACTCCTTTCACTCGGCGCTGTGGCCGACCACAAAGACCATCTCGCCGCCCTTGCTCTTGACCAGAATGTCCGCCAGGTTCACCCGCTCGAAGTGGTACTGCGTGCCCGGGGCGACCTCGATGGGGTCGGTCTTCCCGTCCGAGAGCAGCAGGTCCTGCGTGTTCTTGTGCGACGCGGTGAGCGTGAAGGTGGCGATGGTCTTCTGCGTCGCCAGCGGCTTGAGCTCGTCGGTCATCGCCACGCCGAAGATGATCGTGTTGCGCATGGCTACCTCCGCTCCCGGTAGGTGACGCTCAGGACGCTCGTGAACACCCGGTGCTGCTCGAGCGCTTCGCTCGACACTACCGGCTCGTTGCTGATCCCGACCCACGCCGCTTCGGGGAAGTCCTCCAGCCGTTTGAACCGCAGGTGATCCGCGATCGCCTCGACCAGCACGAGCATCTCATCGATCGCCGCGTCCGCCCCTTCGGCCGGGAGCTTCTTCTGCACGCCCACGTCGATGACGTACTCGATCGCCAGGCTGTCACGAGTCGCCGGCGACATCTGCACCGTGCGCGGCACCACCGATACGCGGAGGTCCTTGAGATCCTCCAGCGTGAACGCGGGCTGGTACATCCGGACGGCCGTGACGGGCTGTCCGTAGGACCCGGCGCTCACGTGCGCCGCGACGGCGTCGGCGAGGGCGGCGATCGTGCTCACGGCCCACCTCCGATCACCGGGGAGCCCGTGGTTGGCACCGTCTGGCGCGGCGAGTTGGACGTCAGTCCGGACAGCTTGCCTTCGAGGAACCAGATCTTGCGTTCCATCTCGGCGTACTGGGCCCGGATCGCGTGGGCCTCGCCGATGAACTCGTCGAGCCGCTTCTCCACCTGCTGGAGCTTGGTGGTGACCACGCCCCATTGGACGGTCATCGCGCCCGCCGCGAGCACGACCGTGACGACCACGCCGGCCCAACGAGCACTGCCGTTCTGTCCGTTGGAGTTGTTGCCTGAGTCTGCCATCACGTCTCCGTGCCGATGTGCTTGGTGTGAATCCGAAGAACCCTGCGGTACGGGTCGCTGTAGCGCCAGGGCGGTTGTCCACCAGGGGCGTTGACCTCGTACACGAACACGTTTGTCCCAGTCGTCTCACGCACTTGGTCGCCCGCCCGCGGGAGGATCGGGCCAGCGCCCAGATCCAAGTCCGTCGTCCGCACGAGGAAGTCCCGCGACTCCACGCGGTGGATGAGCCCCGCGTCGTCAGCCTGCTCGAACTCGGTCTTGCCGACGGTGGCGTGAACTTCCTTCTCGTCCGTGCCACGCCGGTAGAGGACCGGGCGTGAGAGGTGCTGATGACGCTTGGCATCGAGGAATGCCGCGCCGAGATCGAGCAGGTCGCCCACAGATGCTCCTTATTGCTGCAACCGCACGCGAACGACGGTGTCGGCGTCGACGGTGGCCTTCACCGCCTTGCCGATCAGCTTGTTTGCGCCGGCGGCCGCGTTCTTGGTGGCGTTCTGGGCGGCCGCATCCCAGTACGTGAGCGTGCCCGCGGGGATGGCGCTGCCAGCGCCGACCGCTTTGTTGAAATCGAACACGCCGGTGACGGCGATCGACCCGAGCTGCCCCGCCTTGATCGGTGCCTGCGTGACGCCGATGAGGTCGGCCTGCACCACCACCGCGCCGACGAGCACGTCAGCGCCCGAGGTGTAGTCGATCGAGCCGCCTTCCTGAACGAACTTCGCTGGTCCTGAAGCCATGCCTGAACCTCCATCTGATGGTGGGCCATCGATGTCGATGCCCGATTGCTGATCGATGCCGCTTCCGAGTTCGCTGGGGAGCTCGCCGCCGAGCCCCCCCAGCGCCTGTGCTTGCCTGCACGGGCATGGCTTACACCTCGCCCTTGCTCTTCACGCCGCCGCGCGGGTCCTGCAGGTTGACGCCGAAGTCGTGGTACCCACGCATCCGGATGCCGAGCATGTTGAAGTCCGCGTCCGAGGTTTCGACCGTCGGCGCTTCCTGGCCGTTGAGGAACGCCATCTCGATGACCGGCAGGTCGCTGGGGTCGGCGAGGAGGTACCACGCCTTGGCCGAGTTGCCCGTGTAGAGGGCGTTGGAGAGGTAGCGGCTGACCTCGATGCGGAACTTGCCCTGGTGCGGGTTGGCGACGGGGAACTTGGTGTTCGCGGTCGTGTCCCGTAGCTCGACGCTCTTGTAGAGCTGCGTGCCCATCGCCGACAGCGCCGTGGGCACCAGCAGGATCGCGGGCATCACGCCCGTGGGCTTGCCGTCGGAGTCCACGAGGTCCATGAAGGCGACCTCGCCCTTGGTGAGGCCGTCGATGCCGAGCGCGGTGTCCGCCCCCGAGAGAAAGTTCTTGTTGCCAGCGCTGAAGAACGCCGCGTTGTTCATGAACGCCGTCCAGAAGACGTCGTTGATCTTCAGGCCCGAGCCACGGCCCAGCTTGCGGGGGACCGTGGTGATCGCGCCGAGGTCGTCGTTGATGATGTCGCGGCGGTCGATCGAGAGCATCAGGCCGTAGGTGTCGGCCTTGTTGGTGTAGGTCTCCTCGCCGAGCGTGCCCTGCTTGAGCTCGCCGCCGGGGGCGACCTGCTCGTACTGGTCCTTGCCGACCAGGCGGTAACTCGTGACGGTCTTGAAGTCGCTGACGTTGCGTACCGCGCAGATGCTCCGCCAGACGCGCTCGACGCTGAAGAAGCCCTCCAGCAGGAACTTGTTGGCGACGTTGGACAGGATGCCACCCACATCGATGGTGGTCATGCCCGCCTCGATGCCGCGTCCGAACGCGGCCTCGAGCACGCGGCGGCTGTCACGGAACGTGCGGCCCGTGTAGCCGTTGGCGATCGCGGCCTCGAAGAGGAGTTCCTGCAGTCCCAGCCCGCCCTGGAACCGCTTGGCGGCGATCTCGATTGCCTGCGTGGAGCAGACCTTCTCGATGCCTTCGAGCTTGGCGCTCTGGAAGCACGCGGCTTCGAGCACCTCGCTGGTCACGCTGGTGTCGGGGGCGTGGATGGCCGGAGCCTTGGGTCGGCTGGCACGCAGGACCTCGAGCTCAGTCCGCGTGGCATCCCAGTTGTCGCGGATGGCCTGGGCCTCGATCTCGCCGTGCTTTCCGCCGCAGACCTTGCGGACGGCGGCGATGCGGGCGGTCTCAGCGAGCGCTGCCGCGCGGACCTGCTCCGGCGTCTGCTCGGTGGCGATGATTGGGGACGGGGTGGGATTGGAAGTCGTGGGATCGTCGGCCATGACGCTGGGCTCCTTGTTCTGACGCGCGGCGATGCTCGCGCTGGTGCGGCCGTCTGCGCCGAGATCCACGAAGCTGATCTCGCCGAGCGTGGCCTTGCGGACGACGTTCACCGGGCCGGTGAGTTCCTGGCCGTTGACCGTCGCCTTCTGGTTGTCCTTGATGAACTCGAACTCCTCGACGCTCGCGCCGACGGAG
>JAFLCM010000034.1 GCA_017303565.1 Planctomycetota bacterium | reverse complement strand
GGCTTCGCGGCGCTGGTCGCGGCGTACGAGGCGTGCTACGCCGAACTGGCCGGGGCGGGCGGGGACGGAAGGGCGGCGCCGTGATCGAGAAACTGATCGAACTCGACTTCGAGACGCACAGGGCCCGCGAGGTCACGGGGGACGAGGTGGCGGCGTCGATCGCCGCCGGGCGCTTCGTGTTCATGGACCTGATGGTCGCGAACGCCGCCGAGGCCGAGGACACCATCGCCGAGCGCTTCCCCTCGACCGCGCCGATCATCCGCGAACTGATCGGCGACGAACTGGACACCGGTTACACGCCCTACCCGGACGTGCTGCACCTCTACCTGGTGGCGTGCGACCTCGAGGACCGCGAGGTGTCGCAGACGCGGGTGGACTTCGTGATGGGCGAGGGGTTCGCGGCGCTGGTGACGCGCCGCGATGCGCACTTCATGCACAGTTTCCGGCGCGAGTACCTCAACGACTTCCGGCGCTTCGCCCGCTCGCCCTCGTTCCTGGTGTACGAGCTGTTCGACCACCACGTCCGCGCCTGCGAGTGGGTGCAGGGGAAGTTCCAGCGCCGCGGCGAGGACCTGCACCGGGCGCTCCTGCACGGTTTCGGCAACCGCACGTTCGCGGAGGTGACGCGCCTGAGCGCGAACCTCCTGCTGCTCCGCCGCCACGTGGCCCCGTGCCGGGCGGTCCTGAACGAACTCTCCACTCGGCGCTCCCCGTTCGTCACGCGGGCGACGCAGGAGTTCCTCCGCTCGATGGTCGCGGAGATGGACCGCCTGCTCAACGAGATCAACGTCGACCGCGACATCCTCAACGACGCCGTCGCCGGCGCGGTGAGCCTCATCACCTACCGCACCAACCTGTTCATCAACCGCCTGACCATGGTCTCGTTCGTGTTCCTGCCGCTGACGTTCCTCGTCGGCGTGTACGGGATGAACTTCGAGCACCAGCCCGAGTACAAGTGGCGGCACGGGTACCTGTTCTTCTGGTGCGTCGCGGCGGTGGTGGTCGCCCTGGCGATCCTGCTGATCCAGAGGACGTGGAAGCAGGTCCGCCCGCTGCGAGCCTCGACGCGCTCAGGGGCGGACGATCCGGCCTGAGCCCGACAGCCGCGCCTCGCCCCGCGAAACGCACTGGCGCAGCCCCTCGTACACCGCGGCGCACACCGCCGTCGCCAGGTTGAGCGAACGTTCCCCTTCGACCATCGGGAACGCGAGCAGGCGATCCGGGTGGCGTTCGAGGATCGAGTCGGGCAAGCCCCGGGTTTCCTTGCCGAACACCAGCACGTCGCCGCGGCGGAGGTCGGCGTCCCACGCGGCACGAGTCGCCTTTGTCGTGAAGCACCACGCGCGGGGCGGGCCCGCGAGGGCCGCGGCGCACGCCTCCCACGACTCGTGCTCCTTCACCCCCAGCCGGGGCCAGTAGTCCAGGCCCGCCCGGCGCAGCGCCTTCACCCCGGTGTCGAACCCGAGCGGACGCACCAGGTGCAGGGCGCAGCCGGTGGCGATGCACGTCCGCCCGATGTTCCCCGTGTTGTTGGGGATCTCCGGCTCGTGCAGCACCACGTGAAACAGGGGGTCGTCCGGCGCTCCGTCCACGCGGTCAGGCTAGCGGCGGACAGCGCCGAGCGCCCCGGCCCGAATCGAAAGAGCGGACCCGCCGCGTGCCGATAACCCCCGGCGGAGCCATGTTCGCGATGACCATCGATCTGCGAGCCGCCAAGCAGCGCCAGCGGGAAGCCGCGCGGTCGGTCTTGGCGCGCCTCAACCCCGAAGCGGCCGCCCGGGCTTCCATGGCGATCTCCCGCGCCGTTCTGGCCCTGCCCGAGGCCGATTCGGCGCGTCGGGTGATGGTGTACCTCTCCGCGGCGGGCGCTGTTGGCCCCGCCGAGCCCGACCTCTCGGGTCTGATCGCGGCCCTGCGCGAGCGCGGCGTGACGGTCTGCGCCCCGCGGATGGGCTGGAACTCGCACACCATGGACGCCGTCCCGCTGGTCTTTGGCGAAGGGGAAGCTCCCCGGACCGAGGTGCGGCGTCACGGCGTGGCCGAGCCGATCTCCGGGCCGATGATCGCGCCGGAGGACCTGTCGCTGGTCCTGGTGCCGGGGCTGGCCTTCGACGCCTCGCGCGGGCGGCTCGGGCGCGGTGCCGGGTTCTATGATCGCTGGCTGGGGGCGCTCGACGAGCGGAACCGCCCGGCGGTGGTGGGGGTGTGCTTCGACGCTCAACTGGTGGACGACGTGCCGATGGACGCGCACGACGTTCGGATGGACATCGTGGTCACCGACGCGCGGGTGGTGCGCGGGTGACCGCTGGAACGCCGGATCGGAACCGATCGACACGCAATCGCCGCTCGGGCGAGGCGGCCCCGCCGCCCGCGACCGACGCGGCCTGAAGGACGCTCGACATGGCCCTGCCCTCCCAAGCCGCTCGCCCGATGAACATCTCCGCGACGAAGTTCAGCGCCTCGCGCTCGTCGCGCCCGCTCTCCCCGCGCAAGGCCGCGGGCTGGGGGCTGCTGCTCGTGGTCATCCCCGGGTTCACCTGGTGGGCCCTCAGCGGCAAGCCCGGCGTGAACACGCAAACCCAGCCGCCCGCGGATCAGATGGCGGCGGTGAACGCCATCACCCAGCCCGAGACCGCCGAGCCGGTGCCGACCGGGATGCCCGTCCTGAGCGCTCCCCCGCGCCAGGAACAGACACCGGTCCTCACGATGGGCGCCTCGGGAGCACCAAACCAGCCGGTCCAGCAGGTCGCCGCCACCAACAGCCCGGGCACCACCGGCAACCCAGGCAACGCGACGCCGACGCCCGGCGGCGCGGAGCCGCAGGTTCAGCAGCCGACTCAGTCGCCCGCCCAAACCCCCGCGCAGACCCCCGCCCAGACTCCGGCGCAGACTCCGGCCCAGCCGGCGTCGCCCGGCGCTTCCTCCGGCAACTCCGGGTCGGTGTCGGCCTCGTCGCCGGTGGCGTTCCTGGTATCGCAGGGCGACGCGCTGATCGCGCAGGGCAAGCGCGACGAGGCCCGCGACGCCTACAACCGCGCCCTCTTCGACGCCCGGGCCACCGAGTCCGACCGTTCGGTGCTCCGCGACAAGCTCGCCTCGCTCGCCGACGCCGTCACCTTCTCGCCCCGCGCGGAGCCGGGCGACGCGATGTGCGAGACGTACTCGTTCCAGTCGGGCGACCGGCTGGTCCGCCTGCCTTACACCAAGAACCTGAGCGTGGACTGGCGGCTGATCGCGCGGGTGAACCGCATCGCCGACCCCGGGCGGATCGGGCTGAACCAGCGGATGAAACTGATCAAGGGCCCGTTCCACGCGGTCGTCCACAAGAACGCCTTCCGCATGGACGTGTTCTCGAACGTCACCGACTCGGCGGGCAACCGCATCTTCGTCCGCTCGTTCGCGGTCGGGCTGGGCGAGCACGGCTCGACGCCCACCGGCGCGTTCGTCGTCAAGCCCAAGAGCAAGCTCGTGAACCCCAAGTGGGTGAACCCCCGCACCGGCGAGAAGTTCGGCGCCGACGACCCCAAGAACCCCATCGGCGAACGCTGGATCGGCCTCGACGGCACCGACCCCACGACGAAACTCCTCAGCGGCTACGGCATCCACGGCACCATCGAGCCCGAGTCGATCGGCCACGAGAAGAGCATGGGCTGCGTCCGCCTGGTAGACCGCGACGTGGAGTTCATCTACGAGCTCCTCTTCGAGGGCGCGAGCACGGTGGAGATCAGGCCGTGAGGGCGCAAGCCTAGAATGCAGGTATGGCCAAGCGTGCGTCCCAGCCCAGAGTGTTTCTGCACTATGTACCGAAGTGGTGGGCCTTCGCGCGCAAACTCGGGACGGCGATGGAGTCTGAGGGTTTCGAGGTTCTTGATCCGTTCCTGGAGACACTCCCCGGCGCCAACCCGGGGAAGGTGTTGGCGAAGTTGCTCGAAGACTGCGATTCCATGGTTGTGGTGCTGACGCCCGAGGCCGAGAAGTCCCGGCATTTTAAGGACGTGCTTTCGTATGCAGCCGGTCAACCTCGGTTCATGGGCCGGTTCGTGGCGGTGATCAAGGGTCGGGTTCTGGCGAAGGCGCCGATCTTTAGTGCCGGTTCGGTGATCGACCACAAGGCCGATGTCGGTCGGACCGCCGCCGCGATCGCCCGCGCGCTTGAGGCCCGCAAGCCTCGACAAACCCGGAGTCTTTCGGCATGACCTCGGCACGACCCCGGCGGCGAGCCCGTCCGAGCCGGGTCTTCGTCTCTCACGCCCATCAGGACAGCGCCATCGCGCGCGAAATCGTCAAGTGGGTGCGCGCCCGACGCGTGAAGGTGTGGTTCGCTCCCGCGCATATCGAAACCGGCGCGGAATGGTACCGCGAAATCGGCCGAGGCCTTGACTCGTGCGACTGGTTCCTAGTCCTTGTCTCGCGCAGCGCGGCAAGGTCGCTCTGGGTACGACGCGAAGTCGAGAGCGCCGCGATCACGGACCGATTCGAGAATAGGATCATTCCGATTCTGCTCGACTCGACGCGGCCGAAGGCCCTGGGCTGGTCCCTCGCGGCGATGCAATACATCGACCTCAGGGGCGGATCAATGGTGCCGCTCGGAGCGTTGGCGAAGCGATGGAGTCTTCCCGCGGCGAGAAAGAAGGCCGGGCAAAAGCGAGCCTGATCCGGGCCGTTCACCCGGACTTCGCGTGCGAGCGGCGAGCTCGAAATGATCGGGGCGGCTTCGGTCCGAGCTCCGGGGCACGCGTGCCGAACACTGCGGCCATTTGCCGGGTTTCCCGTGCAAAACCGGCCCAGATGAACCGTGGGCCGGGAAGAAATCCCACCGCCGATCGCGTATCATCCGGGCCCCTTTCCGGCCCCGATCGCGGCCGCGTTCTCCCCCCGGATTTCGCGCCGCCGAAGCCCAACATGACGCCTGCCTCCACCATGCCCGAGACGCCACCCCAAGGATCGACTCCGCCCGCGCACGCGGAATCCAAGCAGGCCTACGGCGCGGACCAGATCCGGATCCTCGAAGGGCTTGAGGCCGTCCGCAAGCGCCCCGGCATGTACATCGGGGACACCGGCCCCGGCGGGCTGCACCACCTCGTCTACGAGGCCGTCGACAACTCGATCGACGAGTGCATGGCCGGGCGGGCCACCATGGTCGGCGTCCGCATCCACACCGACGGCTCCATCAGCGTCGTCGACGACGGCTCGGGCATCCCCGTCGAGCCCAAGAAGCACGAGAACCCCGCCTACAACGGCAAGCCCGCCGTCGAGATCGTCATGACCGTCCTCCACGCCGGCGGCAAGTTCGGCGAGGAAGGCTCCGCCTACAAGGTCTCGGGCGGGCTCCACGGCGTGGGCATCTCCTGCGTCAACGCCCTCTCCGACCGCCTCGTCGTCGAGGTCATGCGCGACGGGAAGGTCCACAAGATCGTCTTCGAGCGCGGCGTCACCAGCGAGAAACTCCACGTCATCGGCGATGCCCCCACCCGCTCCGACGGGCGACCCCGCACCGGCACCAAGGTTACCTTCCACCCAGACCCCGAGATCTTCCCCGAGATCGATTTCTCCTTCACCACCCTCAGCCACCGCCTGCGGGAACTCGCCTACCTCAACCCCGGCGTCACCATCCGCATCACCGACGAGCGCGTCGGCAGCGACGGCAACCTCAAGGACGAGACCTACCGCTTCGACAAAGGCCTGCTCGAGTTCGTCGGCCACCTCAACCACGCCAAGCAGACGCTCCACGACATCGTCCACCTCAAGGGCGAGAACAAGGAGCAGAACTTCGCCTGCGAGATCGCCCTGCAGTACAACGACTCGTACAACGAGTCGCTGCTCAGTTTCGCCAACAACATCCGCACCGTCGACGGCGGCACGCACCTCTCCGGCTTCAAGACCGCCCTCACCCGCACCCTGAACAACTACGCCAAGCAGGCGAAACTGCTCAAGGACTCGGACCCGCTGCCCAGCGGCGACGACCTGCGCGAGGGCCTCGCCGCCGTGGTGAGCGTCAAACTCCCCGAGCCGCAGTTCGAGGGCCAGACCAAGGGCAAGCTCCGCAACACCGACGTCGAGGGATGGGTCAGTTCCATCGTCTCCGAGCGGCTGCAGAAGTGGCTCGACGAGCACCCCGGCGAGGCGAAGAAGATCTGCCTCAAGGGCATCGTCGCCGCCCAGGCCCGCGAGGCCGCCCGCAAGGCCCGCGAGCTGACGCGCCGCAAGAGCGCCCTCGAGAGCGGCTCGATGCCGCACAAGCTCCGCGACTGCACCACCAAGGACGTCGACCGCTCCGAGATGTTCATCGTCGAGGGTGACTCCGCGGGCGGCAGCGCCACCCAGGGCCGCGACGTCGAGACCCAGGCCATCCTCCCGCTCCGCGGAAAACTCATCAACGTCGAGAAGGCTCGCCTCGACAAGGTGCTCGCCTTCGAGGAGATCCGCACGCTCATCTCCGCCCTCAAGTGCGGCATCGGCGAGGACTTCGACATCTCCCGCCTCCGCTACGGGCGCGTCATCATCATGACCGACGCGGACGTCGACGGCAGCCACATCCGCACCCTCCTGCTCACCTTCTTCTTCCGCCAGATGCCCGAACTCATCCGGCGCGGCAAGATCTACATCGCCCAGCCCCCCCTCTACCAGATCACCCGCGGCAAGAAGAGCCAGTACGTCCTCAACCAGAGCCGCATGACCGAGGTGCTCGCCGAACTCGGCCTCGACGGCGCCTCGCTCATCGTCCGCGAGACCTCCGCCCTCGACCGCCCGGCGCGGGCCTCCGACATCCCCGCCCACACCCTCGAGGGCGAGCCGCTCAAGAAACTCGTCCGGCACCTCCGCCGCCTGCACGAGCTGGTCGAGATCGCCGAGCGCCGCGGCACGCGGTTCCCCGACCTCATCGCGGCGCGGAAGGACGATCCCTCGAAGGCCGGGCGCCTGCCGATGATCCACGTCTCGTGGGCGGGCACGCCCGGCGTTCCCGGCGGCGCGGCGTTCGCGTGGAGCGACGAGCAGGCCGCGGGCATCATCGTCGCCAACGGCCTGCGCCCCCCGGACTTCCTCGACGGGCACTCGACCAACCACGCCGGCGCCGCACCCGCGAACGGCGGGGCGTCCGATGCCGCCAAAGCCGACCCGCGTCTGGCCGACCCGCGCCCCCGGGCCGTCGTCCGCGAGCTGCACGAGAACCGCGAGATCGCCACCATCTTCGACGCACTCGGCGCCATGGGCATCACCTACGACGACTACTCCCGCACCCGCGAGGAGGCCGTCACCGGCGAGAAACTCCCCGCCCGCTTCGCCTGGCGCACCCCCGCGCGGCACACCCACCGCCCCGCCGGCACCGCCGCGCCGGTCGACACCGAAGGCGCGGATGAGTCCGAGCGCGCCGCGGGCGAGGACCACGCCGACCAGCAAGTCGACGCCTCGGGCTTCCGCCTCGTCGAGGCCGCCAACCTGCCCGCGATCCTGACCATGCTGCTCGACGTCGGCCGCCGCGGCATGGAGGTCAAGCGCTTCAAGGGCCTGGGCGAGATGAACCCCGAGCAGCTCTGGGAGACGACCATGGACTACTCGAAGCGCACGATGCTCCGGGTGACCTGGGACGACGCCTCCGCCGCCGACGAGCTGTTCACGATCCTGATGGGCGAAAACGTCGACCAGCGCCGCTCCTACATCGAGGAGCACGCGCTGGAGGTGAAGAGTTTGGACGTGTGAAGTTATCGGACGATGTTTCTCGGCGCTTGACCGGAGGTGGAACTTGGAATACACTGTCAGTGCTCGAGCTGAGGAGTGTCGCGTCGGAGTTAACGCCGAATGCCCACCAGCCGCAGTCCGGGTACGCATTGGGAGACGGGCAGACCCCCGCGGGCTGAGGTACTGCCGCTGGAGAAATCCGGCGAACGTCGACGAACAGTGCGGAATAGCCATGCAGTAACGGAATTTTCTCGTTCAAGTCACCCATCTCTCGCCCCACCAACGTGTGGGGAGAGAGATGGAAGTGGCGTTCCGTCCACGCATGGAGTTGAGCATGACGCGCATCGAACACTCGCCAATTGCGAACGACGAGCAGTTGGCGCTGCTCGCGGGCATCGTCAAGTCCCACGGCGAAACGGGCATCTCCGCCGCCGAGATCGGACAACATTGGCGCACACTGTACCCGACCAAGACATATCCAAAGCCCCTCAGCGCTCTCGTGGCCAAGTTCGCTGAGCAGCACGCAGAGGATTGGGCGGTTGAAGAGGCTGGCTCGCCAAGGGTCAGGCTGGTGCCGAAGTCGTCCGTACCCGCCGCAGCCTCGCTGAACGCCGCAGCAATCGGCGTACCGGCCGCAGCCGGCGCGGCCGAGACCGCGGTCACTGTCATCCTCCCGTCGGTCGGCATGAAGCAGCCTGTCTACGAGGCGCTGATCTACGAGCGGTCGGTCCCGTGTTGGGTGGACCGCCAAACGGGCGCCATCCTCGCCGAGGGGAAGCCAGGGGCCGTCAAGATTGAAGCAGTTCCCGCGAGCATACAGAAGCAGTGGGCTCGATCGTTCCTAGGTGACAACAACCTCTCCGGCCTCGAAAGCGAACTCGACAAGCCGCGATGGTATTTCGAGTTGGACCGGGCTCTCGCACACTCGGCGGACCCGGAGTCGGCGGGGCGATGGAAGCGAGTCCGCACCGCGAAAGCAGTCGAGTGGCTTGGTGCGTGGTGCCGTCGCGAAGGCGTCCCCTTGAATCCGCTTCTCTCAGAGCCGCCCTCGGTGGGTCACCATGCCGAAGCACGAAGGGCATGCGGCCCTTCGCCCCGCGAGATCATTCTGCGGGTCGTCGCCGGGCTGGACACCCGCGCGCTGCTCGCGCTGCGCCTGCCGGCAGGAGCGGTCCTCGCCGCCGCCGGCCTGATCCCGTCGAATGAAGTCGAGCAAGGACGCACGGTGGGCGGTGCCTGATGGCGCCGGCTCTTTACATTTTTTCCGGAAGCGGCGGCAACGCAGCCGCCGAGAGCGCTAAAGAAATAGCGACCGAGCTCGGGTACGCGCCCACGGTGTTTCGTCGCGACGGGAACGGGTTGGGCCAGCAGCGTGCGTTTTTATCGTTGTTTTGCCAGCCTGGAAAGCAGGGCCCGGTGCTGTTCCTTGGCGCGAACGATGAGCTGCACCAGCACATGGTGCCGGTAAGCAAAGTGATCGGCGCGAAGCAGAGGATCGCGGTTGAGCCGACCGCGGACGGGGAACGAATTAGAGCGGCTTTGGGGTGGCTCACCGGCAACACCGCAGCTGGTGGCAGAAAGCGGACAGTGCCCGAAGCAAGTCCTGAGCAGAAAAGCAAGGTCAGGTCCGCGCTCGAGGCCTGGAAGGGCGCCGCGGTCGAGAGCATCCAAGAGTACAGCCACGCACTCGCAACGACGCTGGCAGGACCACTTCGGATTCGTGTATCTCGTGCTTCCCAAGCATATGAGGCCGAGGCGACATGGCTGCCCGATTGGCTCGTGTCGCATCATCATCTCGCAAGCTGTCACTGTCCAAGCTCCGGCACACCCCCCGACGCCAAGCAGCGACAGAGATTTCGCAATCGATGCGAAGACGCTCTGGGTGCAGATCTTGCCGCAGAACTCATTGGGAGCATTAGGATCTTAAAGGGCAGCGTCGTGTCTTCTTCGAACTCAAGCCCGGCGTGAGGCTCGACGATCGATGAATGCAGTTCGCGGCCAGCTTCGGTTGGGAGACGGTGGGCCCTGCGCGCTTCTCGGTGCGAAGGAACAGGGGGGCGGCGAACATTGTGGCCGCGGAGGTGTCTTACTGCCCGAGAAGCCTCGGCCTGCAAGGTCAGAGCCGATCCACGGTCTCCACGAGAACCGACCACTCGCGGCGCGGTGCCCGCAGATGACAGTCATCTGAGCGTCGCCGCAACATGACCGTCATATGCAGGTGCAAGTGATGACTGTCATATATTAATCAGCAAAGATGACTGTCACATAATGCAGCTTGCCGGGTGGGGCTGGACATGCAAAAGCAGCGGCGCATGATGATCGTGGTGGCGGGGTCACGTCGGCCGCGCCAACGACACTGTTCTTAGGAGATCATCATGAATCTGCTTCGCATCCTTCTCGGTGGGCCCCCCTCGAAGCACGCCCGCCCGCGCCCGCACGCCCACCCGCGTCCCCAGCGGAACCCGCCGCTGCCCCGGCCGCGATTGATTGCTTTCGGCCGCAATCTGGCGGGGCTCGTAGCAGTTTCGGGGTCGGCGAAGGTGGTTCATGCCCTCACCTCGCCCACCAACCCCCACCTCCCCCTGGCGCTCGGGGTGCTGCCCGGGATGGTGGCCAACGGCACCAACTACTCCGATGGGCTGCGCAAGGCCATCGACCTGCTTGCGCAAGCGCCGCCCGGCTTCGCCCGCGAGATCATCGTCCTCTGCGACGGGGTGGACAACGTCGAGCGCGAGGCCCTCCTCGGCCAGGTTCACCGTGCGCGCGGGATGAATGCCCGGATCGACGCCGTGGCGATCGGGCACGACAAGGCGGGCCATTCTTTTGATTTCTCGCGGCTGATCGCGATGACCCGCCCGACCGGCGGAAGGGTTATGGGGGTCGGCTCTCTGAAGGCGCTGCAGGAGCGATTCGAGGGCCTCGCGGCCCGCGGCGGGCGCGACCTTGGCCGCGCCGTGGCGAAGGTGCTGGTCATGGATGTGAGCCCCAGCATGACCGAGGCGTGGGATCGATCGACCAAGCTGGCCTGCGCTCAGTTGGCCGCGGCCCGCTGGCTCGCGATCGAAGCCAAGATGCAGTGATTGGAGGTGGGCCCCGCGGGAAGCCGCGGGGCCCGCATTGCGTGGAAAGGGGAGAGTGCATGCTGTTCGGTGGCTCCTCGATCGTCATCGCGGCGATGGTGCTCATAGCGCGAGCGTTGGCATCGCGGCTCGGCGTCACCGGAAAGACCTGTGGGCTGCTGGGCAGGGCGCTCGGGCACCTTCTGGGCTCGATCGCCCACGACGCTTGGCAGGCGTTTGCCTACGGCAAGCCGCTCCGGCGACGGGGTCGGCGCGGTCGATCGCGGCGTTCGCGGGTGCGCTGAGGTGAATCGCGCAGAGGTGAGTGCCTGCCGCCCTCACCCATCCGGCGTCAACCCCGAGACTGTCAGGTCGCCCACCACGCGGATCGCCACGGTGTTCGCGCCGCCCGGTCGGTCGAAGGGCACGCCCGCCAGCAGCACCATGCGGTCACCCGGCTCGGCCCAGTGCTCGTCGAGCACGATCTTCTCGACGATCTGCGCGAAATCAAAGCGGTGCTTGGGGAAGTCGCCCCGCAGGTGCGGCATCACGCCGTACAAGAGGTTCATCCGGCGCACGCTCGGCTCGTCGGTGCTGAATGCGAGGATGGGGCAGCGGA
>JAFLCM010000339.1 GCA_017303565.1 Planctomycetota bacterium | reverse complement strand
TCGGTCGCCATGGCCCGCACCCAGGTCGCCGACTCCGGCACCTCGCAGTTCTTCATCAACGTCGTCGACAACGCCTTCCTCGACCAGCCCCGCGACGGCGCCGCCTACGCCGTCTTCGGAAAGGTCGTCTCGGGCATGGACGTCGTCGACAAGATCAAGATGGTCCCCACCGGCATGAAGAACGGCATGGGCGACGTCCCCACCCAGACCGTCGAGATCAAGACCGTCAAGCGCTCCGAGGCCCCGGCGAAGACCGAGTGAGCCCGAACGAAGGGTGGCATGGTCAAGTCCTCTTGGCCATGCTCCCCTCGCAGGACCTGCCCATCATCGCCTTGGTGGCAACTTGCTCCAATCCAGCGTGATCGGGCCCGGCTTGCGGGTTTTGAACGGACCGGCGCTGGACCAAGGCCAGTCGATGTCCCGCTCGCACAGACCGGCTTCGACGGGATTGCTGTGGATGTAGTCGATCTCGTTCCAGATCGCCCGCTCGGACCACAGGTTGCGGTCATACCCGCCGCCGCGCTGCCAGAAGCGGTGCACGATCTCGCCGGATGGTGAGTCGTCGCGCATCAAGCCCAACTTGGATGGAGCGCGCTTCCTCGCCCACGCCACGGCCTTTCGTGACACCGACTGCTTGATGGCCTGGATGACCGGTGCCAGCGGCCCGCCCCCCAAACGCGCGGGCTTCGCAAAGACGAGCAGGTGCGCGTGGGTCGGCATGAAGCACCACGCCCAGACGTGAAAATCGAAACGCTCGCGCGCCTTCTCGATCGCCTCGACGAGCCACTCGCACGCACACTCCGACTTCAGGAACGGTCGGTTGTGAAAACACGCCCAGTTGAGGGCGCGGGCGTGGTTGTGGCCCTCGATGCGCTTCAGCCTGTTGAAGTCCTCGGGGTTGAGGTGCCCCTTGGCAAACGCTGGATCACGGCGTTCGTCGCCCATGTTCCAAGCCTATCACGCAGCCCAAGAGCGAACGCATCACCGTAAAAGGGGTGGCATGGTCAAGCGCAGCTTGGCCATGCTCTGGCTTCGTGCAGTGACGAAAACACAAGAGGGGAGCATGGCCAAGAGGACTTGACCATGCCACCCATCACAGGGCTATCTCGTTGGCCAGGCCACCCGCCGACTCTGGTGCCGTTCGCCTGCGGCGCTCCAGAGGACACTGCTGTCCCCGAGGCCGGGGCCAAAAGTGCCACGCCCCCGGACGAGAGCATGTCACCCGCCGCCTGTTTTCCTCAAAGTTCTTTGCTTGCGCCTTTCATACGGATAAACGAAGAATGCGTATCTAAACACTGCAACCAACAATCCCCAGCCGACCAATCCGCTTGCCAGTACGACAAAGAACACTGCGCCTTGATCGCGATTATTCGCATTGGAAGACTGCAACACTGCGCTGATGAACAGCAGTGCGCCAATGGCCCAGAATATCTTCTGTGCGCTTCTTGAGCGTGGAAACAGCAAGTGTGGCGGTTCTTCTAACCCGCCGTCGTTTGCCGCTTTAGGTGAACCCCCCGTCGGACTTGGATGCGAAGACTTTTCTTCGCGTTGGCCTTGCGGAAGTGGGGTGGGCTTCTTCGGCGAAGGCTCAGGAGCGGTGTCTTGCTCGTGGACTCGATCCGATGGGCCCGGTTGCGGTATCGTGGGGGCAGTCAACTTGGGCGCGACTTGCAGCGATACAGTGACGAATCGCAAACCCATCTGCTCCGAGCGGATCTTTGCTTCATCTATGCTATCCGCTCCGAGCAGAACCCGAACTGGCCTGCCCTCGGCGTCAAATGCATCGATGAGGTATCCGGCCACGCACGGCTCCTTTAGAAGGTGGAAGAGAGAAGCGTCACCTTCTGTTTACCTCTCCTCCTGCGGCCTTCCCTTCGCCGGCCAGTCCAGGTGGAAGAATTTCCCACGCGGCTGGTCCACGCGCTCGTACGTGTGGGCCCCGAAGAAGTCCCGCTGCGCCTGCAGCAGGTTCGCCGGCAGCCTCTCACTCCGGTACGAATCGAAGTAGCACAGCGCCGAACCCAGCGTCGGCATCGGCACGCCCGCCAAAGACCCCGCCGCGATCACCCGCCGCCACGCGTCCGCGCTCTTCTCCACCGTCCCGGCGAAGTAGGGGTCGAGCAGCAGGTTCGCCAACTTCGGGTTCTTGTCGTAGGCCTCCTTGATCTTCTGGAGGAACCCCGCGCGGATGATGCAGCCGCCCCGCCAGATCATCGCGATCTCGCCGAACTTCAGGCCCCAGTTGTACTCCTTGCCCGCCGCCGCCATGAGTTGGAAGCCCTGGGCGTAGGAGCAGATCTTCGAGCAGTACAGGGCCCGCCCGACGGCGTCCACGAACTCCTGCTTGCTCTTGAACAGTTTGCCCGCCGTGGCGTCGAACCCTGCGGCCGCGGGGCCTTTGAGAATCTTCGACGCCGCGACGCGCTCTTCCTTGATGGCGCTGATGAACCGCGCGAACACGGCCTCCGCGACCGTCGGGGCGGGCACGCCCATGTCGAGCGCGCCCACGCTGGTCCACTTGCCGGTGCCCTTCTGGCCCGCCGCGTCCATCACGATGTCCACGAAGGGCTTGCCCGTTACCGGGTCCTTCTGTTGCAGCACGTCGGCGGTGATCTCGATGAGGAACGAGTCGAGGTCGCCCTTGTTCCACTCCTTGAAGACGTCGGAGCATTCGCTGGGCGACATCCCGGCCACCTGGTTCATCAGGGCGTAGGCCTCGCAGATCATCTGCATGTCGCCGTACTCGATGCCGTTGTGCACCATCTTGACGTAGTGGCCCGCGCCGTCGGAACCGATGAAGGTCGTGCACGGCACGCCGCCCTTCACGGGCTTTCCCGGGGCCGCGCCGGGGATGGGCTTGCCGGTGTTGGCGTCCACCTTGGCGGCGATCGCCTCCCAGATGGGCTTGAGCGTGGCCCACGCCTCGGGCTTGCCGGCGGGCATGAGGCTCGGCCCGAACCGCGCGCCCTCCTCGCCGCCCGAAACCCCCGATCCCACAAACAGCAGGCCCTTCTCGTTCAGGGCCTTCTCGCGGCGCTGCGTGTCGGTGTAGAGGGCGTTGCCGCCGTCGATGATGACGTCGCCCTTCTCCAGCAGCGGGACGAGTTTGTTGATGGTGGCGTCGGTGGGCTCGCCGGCCTTCACGAGCAGGATCACCTTGCGCGGCTTCTTGATGGCGTCGACGAACTTCCTGAGGCGGACCGTCTCGTCCTCCGGCTCGGTGAAGCCGATCAGCGCCCCGCCGGGGCCGAGCACGCTCTGAGGGTTCTCGGCGAGGAACGGCCCGACCTTCGACGCCGAGCGGTTGTGCACCGCGACCTTGAACCCGTGGTCGGCCATGTTCAGGATGAGGTTCTTGCCCATCACTTCGAGGCCGACGAGTCCGATGTCTGCGGAGGCTGTGGTCATGGTGCGGTCCTTTGGGTCAGTCGGAGTGGTGGGTCGGGCTCGGGTGAAGTTCGGTTGAATCGGGCAGGCCGACAGAGAGTCGCCGGCCCGGGCGGGGCGTTGGATGCCCGACGGCCCGGCGCGGATACCCATTGTGGCCCGAAAAGGGTCCGCCCGCAAAGCGGGGGAGACGCCGCCGAACGCTGCGATCCCGCGACCCGCACGCCGCCCGCGGGGGCCGCTTCCTTCGGCGTGACGCCGATGACCTTGACGCCCGCACCGCGCGCCTGGTCCATGGCGAAGATCACCTGCTGGTATTTCACCTTCGGATCGCCCTTCACGAACATGATCTTGTC
>JAFLCM010000338.1 GCA_017303565.1 Planctomycetota bacterium | reverse complement strand
CCGCGGCCTGACGCACCCCCGCGCGAGCAACGCCCCGCGCCGCAGCCGCCCGCCTCCGCCCCATCCTCTTCTCCCGCAGGCACACCGGGAGGCGCCGGCAACCCCGGCCAGCCCCCGCGCTCGCTCTACCAGAGCCGCCAGCCCTGGCAGAACCGCCCCTCGGGCGGTCCCGGGCAGCACCAGCCATCGCACGCTTCGTCGTATTCCCAGACCCACGGCTCGGGCCAACACGGCTCGAACCTCGGCGCTCAGCACCAACCTAACGCCGCTTCCGGTCAGGGCGGCCCCCGCCCGCAGTCCCCGTCTCATTCCCAAGGCCAGAGCATGAACACGCCCAACCAAGGCTCCAACGCTCCCTCTTCTTCCGCCACCATGAACCCATCGCAGGGCGGCGGCAACTACTACGGCAACGGCAACGGCGGCGGACAGGGAATGGGAGGCAAGAAGCGCCGCCGCAAGAAGAAAAAGGGCGGCGGTGGCGGCATGCCGGGTATGCCCGGGGTCTCCGGCCCAAGCCACGGCGGCTCCGGGGGCGGTGGCGGCGGTGGGCCCTCCCACCACCACGTCCAGGCGCTCATGCGCTCGGGCGTCCTCCCCATGGACGAGGACCTCGAACGTGAGGCACGCGAACTCACCGAGAAGTACGCCTCGCCCAAGGAGTACGCCGAGGCCTGCAAGAAGGCCCTGGTCATCTCTGAACTCCAGAAGATGTCGATCGAGCAGCTCCACAAGATGGCCGACGAGGAGGGCGTCACCGACGCCCACAAGTACCCGCGCCACGAGCTCACCTTCGAGGTCCTCAAGCGCCGCGCCGCCACCGGCGGCCTCATGCTCGCCGAGGGAACCCTCGACATCGCGCCCGACGGCGGGTACGGCTTCCTCCGCTCACCCCTGTTCTCCTACCTCCCCAGCCCCGACGACACCTACATCTCCGCCGCCCAGATCCGGCGCATGGGCCTGCGGAAGGGCATGGAGATCAAGGGCGCCGTCCGCGCCCCGAAGGAGGGCGAGCGATTCTTCGCCCTCCTGCGCGTGGACGAGGTGAACGGCGCCGACCCCAGCCGCCTCCGCAGCCTCCCGATCTTCGAGGACCTCACGCCGCTGCACCCCGAGCAGCGCTACGTCCTCGAGACCTCGCCCGACGAGATCGAGATGCGCATCGTCGACCTCGTGGCGCCCATCGGGCGCGGGCAGCGCGGCCTGATCGTCGCCCCGCCCCGCACCGGCAAGACCGTGCTCCTCCAGAAGATGACTCGGGCCATCGCCAAGAACTACCCCGAGGTCAAACTCATCGTCCTGCTCATCGACGAGCGTCCCGAGGAAGTCACCGACTTCCGGCGCAACACCTCCCCCAGCGTGGAGGTCATCGCCAGCACCTTCGACGAGGACTCCTCGCGCCACGTCGCCGTCACCGAGATGGTCCACGAGAAGTCGCGCCGCTACGTCGAGTTCGGCCAGCACGTCGTCATCCTGCTGGACTCGATCACCCGCCTCGCCCGCGCCTACAACGCCAACATGCCGCACTCGGGCAAGATCATGACCGGCGGCGTCGACTCCAACGCCCTCCAGCGCCCCAAGAAGTTCTTCGGCAACGCCCGGGCCATCGAGAACGGCGGCTCGCTCACCATCCTCGGCACCGCCCTGGTCGACACCGGCTCCAAGGCCGACGAGGTGATCTTCGAGGAGTTCAAGGGCACCGGCAACAGCGAGCTCCACCTCGACCGCAAGCTCGTTGACAAGCGCATCTGGCCCGCCATCGACGTCGCCGCCTCCGGCACGCGCCGCGAGGAACTCCTGCTCGACCCCAAGGAACTCGAACTGACCTACCGACTCCGCAAGGTCCTGGCCGACATGAACGTCGTCGAGGCCATGGAGCTCATGAAGTCCCGCCTCAAGAAGTGCAAGACCAACGCCGAGTTCCTCATGTCCATGCAGATGGGCGCGTGATCGGCGCGAATGCGCGCGATGGGCTCGAAAGAGCCTCTCACCCGCCCCACGACTGCTCCACACGCCACGTCATCTCCGGCCCGTCGCAGTCGATGTGCACCGCGAAAAAGCCCCCCTCGTGCTTCCGCACCAGGGGCCAGATGATCCGCCGGTCGGTCTCGGGCAGCGCGAGCCGCTCGATCCCCGCGGGGTCGTGCCATTCAAGCCGTCCCTCGTTCATCTCGAACGCCTCGAAGTCCACCGCGCCCTCGACCCGGAAATAGAACAGCAGCCAGTTGGTCTTCGATTCGTACCCGCGCTCCGAGATCATCCCGGCGAGGCGGAACCGATCCAGCGGGATCTCCACACCCGCCTCCTCCATCGCCTCGCGCTGGGCGCACCGCGTTGGGCTCTCGCCGGTTGACGTGTCGAGTTTCCCCCCGATCGGCGAGAACAGCCCCTTGTTCGGCTCCTTCAGTCGGTGCAGCAGCAGCATCTCGCCTTTGGAGTTCCGGATGTCGCACAGGACGGCGATCTTGTAGGGGTACCCCGGGCTGCCAAGCCCCCCGCCCGATGGGACCACCGGCTGCGCGCTGTACACGGGCTGACTCGTCGGGTTCATGGAGACGAGCCTAGGCGCAACCCCCGGCGGGCCACGATCGCGAGGCGATGAAACAACAACCCCCCGGGCAATCACCCGGGGGGTCGTATGCCGTTGGCATGCGCGGGCCGCGCGAGCGCGGCTCCGTCGAGGGCGCTCAGCCGCGCAGCCTCGCAGTGTCACGATGGTTCACGGATCACCTCCTTTCCGAGACGCCTGGCCGAGGGCCGGCTCCGTGACGAGCCGCGCCTCACGGCGGGATCCCCCCGCGGGCCGTCACCCGCGGGCACAACGCCCGGCCCCGGGCACGCGCAAGCGCGTCCGAAAGCAGCGGTCGGTCGGTCGCCCCGAGCGCCCTTGGGTCGTGCCCATAGGCGAGGCACGGGGCGGTGGCCGGCATCTGAGCATACGCCCCCGCGCAACGAGGGTTCCGCGCCGGGTGCGGCTTCCGAAGCCCAGTTCCGGGCACTGTGCGACCGAGAACCGCGTCCGTCCGCGGCCCGAGGCGGCGTCAGCCTTCGAACTCTTCAAAGGCCCCCTTCGCCGCCTGCTCGTCCACGTACTTCTGGAAGTCCCCCAACTTGTACGAGACGAAGCAGAACACGTGGTGCAGCGTCAGCCACTCCAGGTCCGACGGGTCCTTGTCCAGGTCCTGACGCAGGCGGTTGAGTTCGGCGAGCAGCGTTTCGGCTTTGACAGGCTTGGGCATGACGACCTGAGGGTAGGCGGCGAAGCGGGCGATGCGCCGGGCGCGGTGCGCCAGAGCAGGCGTGACGAGGGCGTAGACGTGTGCGTAGACAAGTCGCTGTGGATCTGGCGCACGACGCACGGCGCACCGCGCACGGCGCTAGTACCTCCCCACCCCCGCGTCCACCTCGACGGACCACCGGTCGATCCCGCCCGCCATCGAGACCACGTTCTCGAACCCGTTCTGGCGCAGGAACGCCGTCACCCGCAGGGACCGCACGCCGTGGTGGCAGTAGACGATCACGGCCGAATCCTGCCACGGCTCCATCTCGCCCAGCCGCGCCGCGACCTCGTTCATCGGCACCAGAACCGCCCCCTCGATCCGCGCGATCGCGTGCTCCTCGGGCGTGCGGCAGTCCAGCAGCACCGGGCGCGGCTCAACCGCCAGCCGGCGCTTCGCCTCCCCTGGCGTGATCTCCCAGCCCTCGCCCGCGCCGCCGGCGCTCACGGCGTCACCGCGCCGGGGTGCCGCTGCCAC
>JAFLCM010000337.1 GCA_017303565.1 Planctomycetota bacterium | reverse complement strand
ACCGCGGCCTGCCCCGGTGGCCAGTCTCCCGGTGGCACCGCTCTCCGAGCGGTGCTGACGACAGCGCACCTTCACCCAAGAGCCACGCCACGCCGCCGCCGACCTTGCTCGAAGACCGGGACCACCAACGAACACGGCCCCAGGTGGCACGGCTCCCCGAGCCGCGCGGTTCCAACCCCGCCTCGCGCCAACAATCCGCCATGCCCACACGACACGCCCTGGGCGCGCTGGCGATCCTCGCCTCCGCGCCGCTGCCCGCCATGGCCCACGACTTCTGGATCAGCCCGTCGACTTTCCAAGCCGCGCCCGGGAGCGCGGTGGCGGTCGAACTCCGCGTGGGCGTCAGTTGCCCGGGCGATGTCGTCATGCGCAAAGACTCGCGCATCGACCGGTTCGACGTCTCGCTCGGCGGCGCCGCCCAGCCCCGGCCAATCGAAGGCAAGGACGGCACATCGCCCGCCGGCAGCGTCACGTTCGACGAGAGCGGACTCGCGACGATCGTCTACGCCGGCAAGCCCGCGTTCATCGAACTGGCCCCCGCCGACTTCGAGGCGTACCTGAAGGAGGAAGGCCTGGAGTGGGTGATCGACGAGCGCCGGAAACTCGGGGAGGCGATGCTGCCGGGGCGCGAGGACTACTCACGCCGATGCCGGAGTCTCGTCCGCGTGGGCGAAGCGGCCCCCGGCGCCTTCGACGCGCCGTCGGGCCTTGACTACGAGATCGTGGCGCTGCACGACCTGGGTCGGGACGCGCTCGGAACATGGGTGGAGTTCCGCGTCCTGCGCGACGCCAAGCCGCTCGCGGGAGCGCTCGTCCGCGCCTCCCCTTGCCAGGAAGGCGCGGCGGCGCAGAAGGCCCGCAGCGACGAGAACGGCGTGGTGCGATTCAACCTGAACAAGCCCGGCCCGTGGCTGGTCGCCAGCGTCCACATGACGCGCCTCGACGCCGAATCCAAGGCCCAGTGGCAGAGCCGGTGGGCGTCTTTGACGTTCAGCGTGTCCGGCCCGGTGGGAGAAGCCGCCCCGGGCAAGCGGGACGTGCCCATGCCCACGCCGATCACGGACCAAAGCCCGGCGGTGCCGACCCCTCCCAAGCCCTGAAGACCCCGGATTCCGGGTGAGCCACCCCGTCGCCCACGCCGACTTGTAGCCGCGGCTACACTTTGAACGCCGCGTTCCCGCGGGTCCTGGAGGTATCACCGTGACGACGCCCGTTCCCCTCTCCGCCCGGCTCGCCGCCCTGCTCACGCTGGTGCTCACACTCGCCGCCGCGGCGTGCGCCCAGCCCTTGCCGACCACCCCCCCGGCCCCGCCGGCGAAGAAGCCCGTCATCGTCTGCACGGTCTCGATGATTACCTCGGTCGTCGCGGAGATCGCCGGCGACCGCTGCGAGGTCACAGGCCTGATCGGCGCGGGCATCGACCCGCACCTGTTCAAGCCCACCCGCGCCGACGTCGCACGCCTCCTGAGTGCCGACGCCGTCTTCTTCAACGGGCTGCACCTCGAGGGCAAACTGATCGAAGCCCTGGAGCGCGTGGGCAAGAACGGCAAGCCCGTCGTCGCCGTCACCCGCGACGTCCCGCCCGCGTTGCTCCACCACCCGGGCGGCACCGGCGAACACCCCGACCCGCATGTGTGGATGGACCCGACGCTGTGGGCGTCTACCGCCGGCGTGATCGCCGAAACGCTCGCGTCGATCGACCCCGCGGGGAAGGACGGGTTCACCCGGCGCGCCGAGGCGTTCAAGGCCCGCGCCGACACCCTGCACGCCT
The DNA here is from genome assembly GCA_017303565.1 of Planctomycetota bacterium. Lineage (GTDB taxonomy): Bacteria > Planctomycetota > Phycisphaerae > Phycisphaerales > UBA1924 > JAFLCM01. The sequence goes on along the minus strand of JAFLCM010000337.1, from coordinate 2,002 downwards.
ACGCCCAGAAAGTCCTGAACACCGTGCCCAAGGACGCCCGCGTGCTCGTGACCGCCCACGACGCCTTCGGCTACTTCGGCTCGCGCTACGGCTTCGAGGTCGTCGGCCTGCAGGGCATCTCCACCGAGTCCGAAGCGGGCGTGCGCGACGTGGAGCGCATCGTCTCCATGCTCGTCGATCGCAAGATCCGCGCCGTGTTCGTCGAATCCACCATCCCGCCCCGCACCGTCCGCGCGCTCGTCGAAGGGGCCGGCGCGAAGGGGCACGCCGTCACCATCGGCGGCGAGCTCTTCTCCGACGCCGCCGGCGCGGCCGGCACCTACGAGGGCACCTACATCGGGATGATCGACCACAACGTGACCACCATCGCGCGGGCGCTCGGCGGCGAGGCCCCGTCCGGCGGCTTGGACGGGCGGCTGTCGTCGCCGTTCATGGACCGCGAGAAGCCCGACCCCGCCGAGGCCCCGAAGTGAACGATCGACCCGCGCAGCCCGTTCCAACGGTCCGAGCGCCCGCCGCGCCCCGCAGCGTCCTCGACGCCCGCCCGGAGCACAGCGCCGACAGCCCTCTCTCGGTCCACGCCATGACCGTCGCCTACCAGCGCCGTCCGGTGCTGTGGGACGTCGACTTCGACGCGCCCGCGGGCCCCATGATCGCGGTGGTCGGGCCGAACGGGGCGGGCAAGAGCACCTTCATCAAGGCGTGCCTGGGCCTCGTGCCCATGGCCAGCGGTCGCGTGGAGTTCTGGGGCCGACCGCACGCCTCCGTGCGCCGCCGGATCGGCTACGTGCCGCAGCGCGAGACCGTGGACTGGGACTTCCCCGTCTCCGCGCTCGACGTGGTGTGCATGGGTCGGTACCGGTTCATCGGCTGGTGCCGCCCGGTCGGGAAGGCCCACAAGGACGCCGCCCGAGCGTGCCTCGACCGCGTGGGCATGGCGGGGTTCGAGGGGCGCCAGATCAGCCAGCTCTCGGGCGGGCAGCAGCAGCGCGTGTTCCTCGCCCGCGCCCTGGCGCAGGAGGCCGACCTCTACTTCATGGACGAGCCGTTCGCGGGCGTCGATGCGGCCACGGAGCGGGCCATCGTCGAGGTGCTCTCGGAACTCCGCGCCGCCCGGCGGACGATCATCTGCGTGCACCACGACCTGCAGACCGTGCCCCGTTACTTCGACCGGGCGCTCCTGCTGAACATGCGCGTCGTCGCCGCGGGCCGGGTCGAAGACGTGTTCACGCCGGAGAACCTCCGCAAGACCTACGGCGGCAAACTCACCTTGCTCGACCAGGCCAGCCAGGCGATCGCCCGGGCGGAGCGAGGCGGATGAACGCCATCCCCGTGAGGCTCCTCGCCGAGGCCGACGCGGTCACCGCCGCCGAGGTCCTCCGCACGCTCACCTTCCGCGCCGGGTTCAACACCTCGCTCGTCGTCGCCGGGTCGATGCTCCTGGGGCTGGCCGCGGGGCTGGTGGGGGCGTTCGCGCTGCTGCGGAAGCGCTCACTGATGGCCGACGCGCTGAGCCACGCCACGCTGCCGGGGCTGTGCGCGGCTTTTCTCGTCGCTTCGAGCCTGGGAATCTCCGGGAAGTCCGCCCTCGTGCTGCTCATCGGCGCTGGGGTCAGCGGCGTGGCGACGGTGCTCGTCGTGCAGTGGCTGGCCCGCCACCCGCGTGTGCGCGAAGACGCCGCCATCGGCGCGGGGCTCTCGGTCTCCTTCGGGCTGGGCGTCGTGCTCTTGAGCGCCGTGCCCAGCGTGTCGTCCGCGCCGGCGGCGGGGCTTTCCCGCTTCATCTTCGGCCAGACCGCGGCGATGCTGCCCGCTGACGCCGCCCTCATGGCGGGCATCGCGCTGGTGTCGGCGGCGGCGGTGGTGCTCCTGCACAAGGAACTGGCGCTGGTGAGTTTCAACGAGGGCTTCGCCGAAGTGAGCGGATGGCCCGTGAAGGCGCTCGACACCCTCCTGCTCGCGCTGGTGGTGCTGGTGACCGTCGCGGGCATCCAGGCGGTGG
>JAFLCM010000336.1 GCA_017303565.1 Planctomycetota bacterium | reverse complement strand
AGTCTTCCGAACCCATGACGGGATCGAGATCAGTCACGCGGCCATCGCCCAGCGAAGCGCGGAGCATCGCGGCCAGGCGGGCGGTGAGCGCCGGATCGTTCTTCACCACTTCATACCCCTCGTGCGGGCGGAGATCGATCAGCGGCTCCCTGGGTGCGCCCGCCGCCGCCGCCTCGGCCTTTGCGATCCGCTGGATCGCCTCGATCAGGCGGGCCTGCACCTCGGGCTTGTACGTCCGCACCGTCAGTTCCAGCTTCGCCTCATCGGGCACGATGTTGCGGCGCGTCCCCGCGTGAAACGTCCCCACCGTCACCACCGCCGAATCCAGCGGGTTCACCTCCCTCGAAACAATGGTCTGCAGCGTCCCCACGATCCGCGCCGCGATCACGATCGGATCGATCACCGTGTGCGGCGCCGAGCCGTGCCCGCCGCGGCCGTACACCACGATGTCCACCGAGTTCGAAGCCGCGAACACCGGCCCCGGCGTCACGCCGACCTGCCCCGCCGGCATGCGGCTGTCCACGTGCAGCCCCAGGCAATAGTCCGGCCTCGGGAACCGCTCGAACAGCCCGTCCTTCACCATCATCTTCGCGCCCGCGACGCCCTCCTCCGCCGGCTGGCAGATCATCAGCAGCGTCCCGCGCCACGAGTCCCTCGCCTTCGCCAGCAGCCCCGCCGCCCCGATCAAGGACGCCATGTGCACATCGTGCCCGCACGCGTGCATCACCGGCATCTCAACGCCGTCCTGGTTCTTCATCCGCACCGTGCTGGCGTACGCCGCGCCCGTCTCTTCCCGGATCGGCAGCGCATCCATGTCGGCGCGGAGCAGCACCACCGGCCCCTCCCCGTTCCGCAGCGCGCCCACCACCCCGTGCCCGCCCACCTTCTCCGTCACCTCGTACCCCAGCCCGCGCAGCCGCGCCGCCATCTCCGCGGCGGTCTTCTCCTCAAAGAGCGACAGCTCCGGGTTCTTGTGCAGGTGCTGGTACAACTCGACCAGCCCGGGCATGGCGTCGTCAAGGCCCGCCAGCGAGGGAGCGTCCGCGCCCGATACTCGAGTCCCGCTCAGCACCGACAGCCACACCGCGCCCAGCGCGAGCGCACGACCAAGCCACGAGGCACGAGAAATCATGGCACAAAGCGCGGTGGGCATGAGAACCTCCGCGCCCGAGTGTACCCGCCCCCGCCGAGATCGCGCTCGGGCTACTCCCGCCGCGAGGTCAGCTTCGCCATCAGCCGCAGCGCCTGGATGTACACGAACACCAGCGTGGCCATGATCGCGTACGCGCCGTACCACTCGTAGTACTTCTCGGCGCGGTTCTTCACGCCGTTGGAGACCATGTCGTAGTCGGTCACGAACGACGCGGCGCCCAGCAGCAGCAACAGCCCGCTGAAACCAAGCGAGATCATCCCGCCGTTCGTCGGGTCGAACACGCTCGACATCGCCGGGAACCCGCACCAGCCCGCCACCAGCGCCGCCAGTATGTACAGGATCAGACCGCCGAAGCCCACCGCCACGGCGTTGTGGAACATCCGCCCCGGACGGATCACCTTGAACCCGTACAGCGCCAGCGTCGCCCCCGCGATGCCGAAGGTGAGCAGCGACGCGTTGAAGATCAGCCCCGTGTTCAGGACCACCTTGCCGTCGGCCATCGCCTTGCCGCCGAACTGCATGGCGTAGAACGACGAGATGCCCCCCACGAACGCGCCCTGAGCGATCCCGTACACCGGCGCCAGGAACGCCGAACCCTTGGGCCAGAAGGCCATCACGAGGCCGGCGATCACCCCCACGATCGCCCCGCCAAAGGTCAGACCGAGCCCCAGCCCCGGGCTCCGCTGCTCCGCCAGCAGCATCCACGTGCCCAGCGCACCCGTCACCACCAGCGCCAGCAGGAAGAACGACTTGTTGATCGTCCCCTGCATCGTCATCCGCCCGTCACGCTTGGCCGCGATCTCCGCCGACGCCAGCGCCGCCGCCTCATCCTCCGCGGCGTTGAAATCGACGCCGCGCACCGAACGCCCCTGACGCTCCAGGTCCTCCCACGTCTGCGCGGGGGCGAAAACGTCCTTGTTCAACGCCGGGTTGCTCGATCCGCTTCCGAACATGGTGAACCTCTCAGTTGCTCAAATCGCCCGCGGGCTGCGCGAACTCGCGGCCGCGGGCGGGTGTGACCGGTCTCAATCCATCGGCCCGATCCGAACGCTGCCATCGTACGAAACCGCCCGCCGCCCGGGTCGCCCGGTGTTGTCCCTCCGGGCGACGCGTGGGACACGCCCGGACGCGTTCCTTCCGCAAAGCCGCCCCGGGCCTGTCCGGCCCGGGGCGGCGTGTGAATCCTTACTCGAAGCCTCGGGTTACTCCTTGACCTTGAACTCCGCGTCGACGACGTCGTCCTTCTTGCCCTCGCCGCCCGGCGCCGGGCCCGAGGGCGCCGCGCCCCCGGCGCTCTGCGACTTGGCGGACTCGTACACCGCCTTGCCCAGCTCCATCGACGCCGTCTCGAGCTCCTTCACCGCACGCTCGATCGCGGTCTTGTCGTCGCCCTTGACCTTCTCCTCGACGCTCGAGATCGCGGACTCGATCTTGCCGCGGGCCTCGGGGGAGACCTTCGCCCCGTGCTCCTCCAGCGCCTTGCGCGTCTGGTACACGTAGGACTCGGCCTTGTTCCGCGCGTCGATCAGCTCGCGCCGCGCCTTGTCGCCCGCGGCGTTCTGCTCCGCCTCCCGCTTCATCTTCTCGATCTCGCCCTTGTCGAGACCGCCGGAGTTCTTGATCTCGATCTTCTGGCTCTTGCCCGTCGCCTTGTCGGTCGCCGAGACGTTCAGGATGCCGTTCGCGTCGATCGCGAACTCCACCTCGATCTGCGGCATCCCCCGCGGAGCCGGCGCGATCCCCGTCAGGTCGAACCGCCCCAGCGAGCGGTTGTCGTTCGCGAACTCGCGCTCGCCCTGCAGCACGTGGATCGTCACGCTCGTCTGGTTGTCGCTCGCCGTCGAGAACACTTCCTTCTTGCTCGTCGGGATCGTCGTGTTCCGCGTGATCAGCGCCGTCATCACCCCGCCCAGCGTCTCCACGCCCAGGCTCAGCGGCGTCACGTCGAGCAGCAGCACGTCCTTCACTTCGCCCTGCAGCACGCCGCCCTGGATCGCCGCGCCCACCGCCACCACCTCGTCGGGGTTCACGCTCTTGTTCGGCTCCTTGCCGAACACGTCCTTGGCGATCTGCTGCGCCCGCGGCATGCGCGTCGAGCCGCCCACCAGCACCACCTCATCGATCTTGCTCGCCTCGATCTTCGCGTCCTTCAAGGCCTGCAGGCACGGCGCCTTCAGCCGCTCGAACAGATCGTTCGTGATCGACTCGAACTTCGCCCGCGTGATCGTCATCTGCAGGTGCTTCGGCCCGTTCTGGTCCGCCGTGATGAACGGCAGGTTCACCGACGTCTCCTGCATCGTCGACAGCTCGCACTTGGCCTTCTCCGCCGCCTCCTTCAGGCGCTGGTACGCCATCGGGTCCTTGCGGATGTCGATCCCCTGCTCCTTGCGGAACTCCTCGGCGATGTGGTCGATCAGCCGCTGGTCCCAGTCGTCGCCGCCCAGGTGGGTGTCGCCGTTGGTCGACAGCACCTCGAACACCCCGTCGCCGATGTCCAGGATCGACACGTCGAACGTGCCGCCGCCCAGGTCAAAGACCGCGATCTTCTCGTTCTTCTTCTTGTCGAGGCCGTACGCGAGCGCCGCCGCCGTGGGCTCGTTGATGATCCGCTCAACCTTCAGCCCCGCGATCTCGCCC
>JAFLCM010000335.1 GCA_017303565.1 Planctomycetota bacterium | reverse complement strand
ACGCGGCGCGGCCCGGCGGAACAGCGGAAAGGGGTGGCGCATGAGCCTGACCCCTGAGATGATCGACCGCCTGGAGATGTACCTCGACGGGCTGCTGGAGGGCGCGGCGCTCGCGGCGTTCGAGCGCGAGGTCGGCGTGAACGCGGAACTGCGGGCCGAGGTCGAGGCGGCGCGCCGTGTGGAGTCGGTGCTGCGGGCGAGCATGAGCCCGCCGCAAGCGATCGCGCTCCCCGCGCTGGATAGGGCGGTTGAGTCCGCGCCGCTGAAGTTTGACGCGGCCGGGTCGGGCGGCAAGCCGAAGCGTGCCCCGGCGTGGCGCTGGGCTGGATACGCCGCCGCGGCGGCGATCGGGCTGGCGGCGGTGGCGTGGTACTCGAACACCGTGCCGAATCCGTCGGCCAAGCCGGTGCTCACCGCGATGCAGGTGCTCGAGGAAACCCGGCGCACCGGGTTCACGCCGGTATTCGTGTGCAAGGACGACGCGGAGTTCGCGGCGACGGTGAAGAACCGCTTCGGCACCGCGATGCTGGTGGCGGCGCAGAAAGGCGTCGCGGTCCTGGGCTGGGCCTACAGCGACACCTACGCGGGCGAGATCGTCTCGAACAACACGCTGGTCCTGATGGCGAAGGTGGACGGGCGCGAGGTGCTGGTGTTCATGGACAAGGCGCCGGGCGCGCGGACGCTTTCGCTGGGCGAGCGTCCGGACGGCTACCGCGTGTTCAAGAAGGAACTCGGCGGGCTGGTGCTGTACGAGCTGTCGCCGTTCGACCGGGCCCGGGTGCTCGACGCGTGCTATGTGCCGGCGGGCGGATGAGGCGAGGCGGGCGGGTCAGGCTTTCAACGACTTGCGCATGACGCGGGGGCGCGGGATGCCGAGTTTGTCCATGCGCGAGAGCAGGGTCTGGGGGTTGAGGCCGAGTTTCTCCGCGGCGCCCCCTTCGCCGAAGACGCGGTAGCGCCGGGTTTCGAGGGCGTGCATGATCTGCAGGCGCTGAAGCTGGTCGATGGTGAGATCGAGCAGGACGTCGCGGGGGAGTTCGCTGGTAGCGCGGGTTGCCCCCTCGCCGGGCGCGTCGTCGTCGCGCGAGCGCCGGCGACTCGGCCCGCCCTCGGGCAGTTGGACCTCCAGTTCCGGGTCTCCCTCGTCGCTGAGCACGGTGGCGCGCTCCACGGTGTTCTCGAGTTCGCGCACGTTGCCCGGCCAGTCGTAGGTCATCAGGCGGCGCAGGCTGCGCTCGGAGATCGGCAGGACGGGCCTGCCCAGGCGCCGGGCGTGCAGGTCGTGGAAGAACTCCGCCAAGGGGCGCACGTCCTCGCGCCGGTCGCGCAGGCTGGGCACTTCGATCCTGAACACGTTGAGGCGGTAGTAGAGGTCCTCGCGGAACCGGCCGCGCTCGACCTGCTGCGCGAGGTCGCGGTGCGTAGCGCAGATGAGGCGGACGTCGACCTGGATGGTCTGTGTGCCGCCGACGCGCTCGAGCGTGCCCTCCTGCAGCACGCGGAGCAGTTTCGCCTGGGCCGCGAGGGAGAGTTCGCCGATCTCATCGAGAAAGAGCGATCCGGTGTCGGCGAGCTCGAACTTGCCGAGGCGCTGGCGGTCGGCGCCGGTGAACGCGCCGCGCTCGTGCCCGAAGAGCTCGCTCTCGAGGAGCGTCTCGGGGATGGCGGCGCAGTTGACGGCGACCATCGCCCGCGCCGCCCGGGCCGACTGCTGGTGCAGCGAGCGGGCCACGAGTTCCTTGCCCGAGCCGGATTCGCCGTGGATGAGCACGGTGGCGTCGGAGCGCGCCACGCGTTCGATCTGGTCGAGCATGGCGAGCATGGGGGCGGAGGCTCCGATGATCCGCACCGCCCCCGGCGCGCCCGCCCCGCCGCCGGGGGCGCTGAGTTCACGGCTGAGCGCGTCCATCTTGTCGCGGGCGCGTTCGCTCGCGGCCAGCGCCGCCTGCACCCGCGCCAGTTCCGCCTGAAGGGCGGCCCGCTCGTCGGCGTCCAGCAGGGTGAGGACCACCGCGGTGCCAGCGTCAGCGCCCGAGGCGTCCGCGACCACGTCCACCGTCGCCGCCGCCCCGTGGGAGCGCCTGAGGCGGCAGGCGGGGATCAGCGCCCGCCCGTTCGCCGCCCGCGTGAGCGCCCGCAGTCGATCCGCAAGCACCTCGCCTTGCTCAAACAACTGTTCGACCGGCTGCCCGGTGGTCGCGAGGCCGCCGACCCGGTCAAAGACCGATCGGTTGAGCCAGACGACCGACATGGACTTGTCGAGGGCCAGGACGCCGGCGCCAATGCGGGCAAGGACATCGGCGATGGCGGCGGAGGAGAGGTCCATGTCCTGATTATGACTGGTCGCAGTCCATGATGCAAAGACGAATAATCACAATAATGATTATGAATAGTCGTTTTCAATATGTCTGACACGCTCGGCGTGAGTGCGGGAGGCCGTATTCGCCATTGGCACGGGGGTTGCATTCTCTCCCTCTGCCTCGCCAGACCGTCTGGCGGTGGAGAAAGACAGCCGGTCGCTTCGGTTCGAGAGGATTGGAGCGACCGTTCAGGAATCAGGGCTCTTTCACAACCTCCGCCGCGGGTCGCATCGCATGGAAAAGGGCGATTCGCGGCGGGGATTCGAGGCCCGTCTGGAGGCGCGAGAAAGCGGGCTGGACCACCACCCAGCCCGGACTCGGACGGAGCGAGCACGAGGGGCACAAGCGGGCGATTGGGACACACCCCAAGCCGCCCGATTCAGAGGCAATGTCCCGGGCGTCCAGGTGAGGGGGGGATGCGCGGCTTGGTGGGCAAGCGGCGCGCCCTCCTCACCCGGATGACCCGGGACTCGCCCTGATCTGGATCGCGGGGAGCCACACCCCCGCGACTCCGGTTTCCCAGCCCGGGCCGATCGGAGAGCCGGTCGGTCCACCCCCGCCGCCGCGTCCCTTGAACGGGCCGCCCCGGCTTCTGCCACTGTCTCGGTATCCGAATCGGGGGGACACAGGGGATTCCGGGGGACCTCGGGGGGGGCGCGTGACGCGCACCATCACCTCAACGACGCGACCGCCCAGCACAGGGGGCGGTCGCTCGTTTTTGGATTCGCGTGTCCTGATTTGGCGAGATCCGCATGTCCCGCTTTCGCGGGGTCCGAATGGAGTATGGTCCCCGCTCGCGGCGATGAGTACCGCCGCGGATGCGCCCGTCGCGACTTTCGGAGACCTTGCGTGCAGCAGAACATCACCGCCCCGGCCATGGTGCCCGCGCTCGAGCGTGACTCGGCCCCTTTGAACGTTCGCGTGGCGGTGTTGGGGGCGGTGCTGCTGCCCTTGCTCGGCTTTGTCGGCGCGGCGTGGTCCTTGTGGGGGTGGGGCTTCTCGTGGTTGTACTTGACCATGCTGGTGGTGATGTACCTGGCGAGCGGGCTGGGGATCACGATCGGGTATCACCGGCTGTTCACGCACAAGAGTTTCGAGACCGGGCGGTTCATGACGCTGGTGTTCGGCGTGCTGGGTTCGATGGCGGTCGAGGGCCCGGTGATCAAGTGGGTCGCCGACCACCGCAAGCACCACCAGCACTCCGATGATGAGCACGACCCGCACTCGCCGCACGCGCACGCGGACGAGGGCATCCGCGGGGTGCTGCGAGGATTCTGGCACGCGCACCTGGGCTGGCTGTTCCAGGAGCAGCACCCCGACTTCGACCGGTACACGCCGGACCTGCACAAGGACAGGCTGGTGCGGGTGATCAGCGCGCTGTTCCCGGTGTGGGTGCTGCTGGGGCTGGCGGTGCCGGCGGCGGCGGGTGGGC
>JAFLCM010000334.1 GCA_017303565.1 Planctomycetota bacterium | reverse complement strand
GCGTCTCCGAGGGCGTGTGCGTCCGCCTCTACAGCGAGGCCTCGTACAAGTCGCGCCCCGCCTTCACCGACCCCGAGATCCGCCGCTCCGGCCTCGCCTCGGTCATCCTGCAGATGAAATCGCTGGCCCTGTCCGACATCGAGGACTTCCCCTTCATCGACCGCCCCGACGCCGGCGCCGTCCGCGACGGGTACGTCAGCCTCTTCGAACTCGGCGCGACCACCGCCCCGGACCGCACGGGGAAACTCACCCCCGTCGGGCGCGCCATGGCCCGCATCCCCGCCGACCCCCGCATCGCCCGCATCATGCTCGCCGCCGAGCCCGAGGGCTCGCTCGACGAGGCGATGGTCCTCGCCGCCGCCCTCAGCGTGCAGGACCCCCGCGAGCGCCCAGCCGGCAAGCAGTCCGAAGCCGACGCCGCCCACGAGGTCTTCCGCCACGAGACCAGCGACTTCATGACGCTGCTCAACCTGTGGGACCAGTACCGCCACGCGCAGAGCACGCTCGGGAACCGCGACCTCTTCGACTGGTGCCGCCGGCACTTCGTCTCCGCCGCCCGCATGCGCGAGTGGGGCGAGACGCTCCACCAGATCCGCCAGGTCGCCGAGGACCTCGAACTCCGTCGCGCCACGCAGCCCGCCACCGAGGACGCCGTCCACCGCGCCCTGCTCACCGGCCTGATCGCCAACGTCGCCTGCCGCGAGGGCGACGCGTCCAGCTACGAGTACCGCGCCATGCACGCCTCGGGCGTCTCGATCTTCCCCGGCTCCGCCCTGTTCAAAAAGTCCCCGCGCTGGATCATGGCCGGCGAGATCGTCCACACCACCCGCCTCTACGCCCGCACCGTCGCCCGCATCGACCCCGCCTGGATCGAGGAACTCGCCGCCCACGTCTACCAGCGCCACCTCTCCGACCCCCACCTGGACCCCGCTACCGGCGAGCCGTGCGCGTGGGAGCGGATCACCCTCGCCGGCGTCGCCGTCGTCCCGCGCCGCCGCACTAACCTCGCCGAGATCGATCCCGCCCGCGCCCGCGAGGTGTTCATCAGAGATGCCCTCGCCCGCGCCCTGTGGAAGACCGAAGATGCCTCCGCCCCCGCGTTCATCAACGCGAACCTGCGCGTGCGCGCCCTCGCCGACGCCGCCGCCGACCGCCTCCGCCGCCACCATCTCCGCGAGGGCGACGCGGCCCTCGCGGCCTGGTTCGAGCAGCGCCTTCCGAAGACCGTCCACAATCCCGCCTCGCTCGCGGCGTGGTGGAAGACCGCCGCCGACGTCCAGCGTTCGGCCCTGCACCTCTCCCCCAAGGACGTGCTCGCCCCGGACGCCGCCGCCGCCCTCGACCCCGCCAAGTTCCCCGACCAACTCGCGCTGCACGCCGACACCGCCCCGAGCGACGCCCGCGAGCCCGTCGCCACCTCCTTCGCCTTCGCCGCCGGGCAGGAACACGACGGCCTGACCTTCGACATCCCCCTCACCTCGCTCCACCACCTGAACCCCGACCGCGCCGCCTGGCTCGTCCCCGGCTGGACCCCCGACCTCTTCGCCGCTCTCCTGAAAACCACCCCCAAGGCCGAGCGCGCCAAGGTCGAGGCCCTCGGGCCCATCAACGAAACCGCCGCGGCCTGCGCGGAAGTCTCCGCCCACGGCATCGGCACGCCCGAGTCCGCCCTCGCCGAAGCGCTCGGCGTCCTCTTCGAACTCCGCATCGACCCCGGCGCGTTCGACCGCGCCGCCCTCCCGCCGCACCTGCGCCCCCGCTTCCGCGTCCTCGACCATCACGCCAAGGAACTCGCCGCCTCCCGCGACCTGCACGACCTCCGCTCCCGTCTCGAAGGCCGCGCCAAGAAAGCCCGCGCCGCCAAGGCCCGCCTGCTCTTCCAGCGCGAGGGCATGACGCAGTGGGACTTTGACGAGATCCCCACCGAGGCCCCCGAGGACGAAAGCCCCGGCGTCACCCTCTTCCCCGCGCTGATCGACCGCTCGGACAGCGTCGAACTCACGCTGGTCGAAAGCCCCGTCCGCGCCACCGCCCTCACCCACGCCGGCGTCCGCCGCCTGCTCCTGATCGCCTGCCGCGATGAGGCCGACGCCTACATCGACTCGCTCCCCGACTGGCCCCAGATGGTCGCCCACCACAAGGCCCTCGGCCCCGCCGACGCACTGCGCGACGGCGTCGCCTGCCTCGCCATCGACCGCGCCTTCATGACCGGCGCCGAGCCCATCCGCACCCGCGCCGCGTTCGAATCAGCGCTCCAGGAAAGACGCGGACGCCTCCCCACCGCCGTCCGCGAGGTCGCCGACACCGTCGCCAAAACCCTCGAACCCCGCGCCAAGGTCGCCCACCGCCTCGGCGCCGGCACGCCGCGCCTCTGGGCCGCCAGCATCGCCGACATCCGCGAGCACGCCGCCTACCTCATGCCCGCCGGCTTCCTGCTCAGCCTCACTTGGGAGCGCCTGCGCCGCTACCCGCTCTACGCCGCCGCCATGCGCGAACGCCTCTTCCGCCTCCGCGAAGACGGCTCGGGCGCCGAGACCGAACTGCTCAACCGCTTCGCGCCCCACTGGAAACGCTTCACCGGCTGGGTCGCCCAACGCCTCAGCGCCGATCGCGTCGCCGCCGAACAAGCCATGGCCGAACAGGCCGAGGCCGCCCGCAAAGTCGCCGCTTCATCAAAAGCGCCCCTGCCCCAGGCCCGCCGCGCCGCACCCCGCGTCAACCTCGAAGCCGGCGAGTGGGCCATGCAACCCGGCGCCCTCCCACCCGAAGTCGAAGCCTACCGCTGGGCCCTCGAAGACGCCCGCGTCACCCTCTTCGCCCCGGAACTCGCGGGCGGCACGAAGGTCACCCTCGAACAACTCGATTCGCTCTGGAAGAAAGTCGAGCCCACGCCTCGGCGATAGCGGATTGAACCACAGAGACCACAGAACACACAGAGCATGATCTCATTGTTCTGATTCAAAACTCTGTGTGCTCGGTGCATTCTGTGGTAAATGCCTCTTCAGGACGCCCGCGAGCGCCCCGCCTCCCACGCCGCCCGCGTCATCCCCACTTCTACCAGGTCGCGCACCAGCCCGAAGCGTTCACCGTGCGCCACGCGGTACCCCTCGCGCACGAACCCCGCCTTCTCCAGCACGCGCCCGGAGGCCGGGTTGTCCGCGTACCAGCCCGCGAACACCTTCACCACGCCCAAGCCGGCGAACGCGTGATCCGTCACCGCCCGCGCCGCCTCGGTCGCGTAGCCCTGTCCCCAGCAGCCGGGATCGATCGTGTAGCCGATCTCGGCGTTGTTGACCTTCTTCTCCCTCCGCAGACCGATCGCCCCCATCACCCGCCCGTCCTCGCGCCGCGTGATGATCCACCCCACCGCCTCGCCCGCGAGGTGCATCGTCACCCACCGCCGCACCACCGCCTCGCCCTCTCCCGGCGGGTACGGGTGCGGGATGCTCGTCGTCTGCTTCGCCACCTCGAACGTCGAGTTCATCCGCTCGAGTTCCCCCGCGTCCCCCGGCGTGACCGGGCGCAGCCGCAGCCGCGCCGTCTCGATCACCGGCACCACGTGCCGCGCCGACGCCGCGCACAGCACCTCCAAAGACTCCGGCCACTCACCATCGAACACGTGCGACGCCCCGCCCGTCATCAAGACCCGCCCCGACGCCTCCCACTCCACCCTCAGGTCACCCCCCGCCATGCTCACCTCGACGACCCGCGCCGTGCGGTCGGTCAGCACACCCGCGACCACCGCCGCGCACGCGCCCGTGCCGCACGCCTGCGTCCGCCCCGCGCCGCGCTCCCACGTCC
>JAFLCM010000333.1 GCA_017303565.1 Planctomycetota bacterium | reverse complement strand
GACCACGGAAAGCCCCGAGGGGGACGTCGTCAAGTTCCTGCTGGAAGTCCCGGGGCGTTCCGGCGAGCCGCCGCTCCAGACCGAGTCCGTCGTGATCCCCATGAAGCGCCGCCACGAGACCACCCGCACGCTGTGCGTCTCCAGCCAGGTGGGCTGCGCCATGGGGTGCGTCTTCTGCGAAACAGCCCAGATGGGCCTGATCCGCTCGCTCACGCCCGCGGAGATCGTCCGCCAGTGGTTCGCCGCACGCCACGCGCTGGGTCACGAGATCAAGAACATCGTGTTCATGGGCATGGGTGAGCCCTTGGACAACCTCGACGGCGTCATCGCCGCGGTGGAAGTGCTGACCGACCACCACGGCCCGGCGGTGGCCATGAGCGGCATCACCATCTCGACGGTGGGCCGGATCGACGGCCTGATGAAACTCCGCGAGGCGGTGCAGCGTCCGGGATGGAAGCAGCTCAACCTCGCGGTGAGCGTCAACGCGCCCAACGACGAGATCCGCAGCCGCATCATGCCCGTCAACCGTTCGATGCCGCTTGAGCAGTTGATCCCGATCCTGGAGACCTGGCCGCGGCGCAAGAGCGGCGCGATCTGCGCCGAGTACGTGCTGATCCCCGGTGTGAACGACGCCACCGAACACGCCGACGAGCTGTGCCGCAGGCTCAAGGGCGTGCGCTGCTGCGTGAACGTGATCCCCTACAACCCGCGGCGCGGCTCGCCTTGGGAGGCCCCGAGCGAGGAGACGGTCGAGCGGTTCCTGCGCGACCTGGAGGCCCGCGGGCAGTTCTGCAAGCGCCGCCGCACCAAGGGGCGCGACACCATGGCCGCGTGCGGGCAACTGGGCAACGAGCGGATCCGCCAGCGGCGCTTCGTCGAGGTGTCGGCGTCGGGCGCCACGGTCTAGCCACGCCCGATAACCGCTGATTCCGTGATTGGCGTGAAGTTTGCGACGGACACGCCGGTCCGAGTGATCGGACCCCCGGTGCGCGTCCGATCTGTTCAACGGGCCGCGTTTCCGGACCATCCAGCCCCCAGCGGCATCACGCACGCCCGAATCACGCCAGGAGCGCCTCCATGCGGATCAACACCAACGCCTCGACCAACCTGAACGACATCACCGCCCGCTTCGTGCAGTTGCAGAAGCAGCGCCAGGCGTCGCGCCAGAGCGCGGGCTTTGCCGCCGCCGCGCAGTCTTCGCCGGTTGCCCAGGCGGTGACAACGCCCCAGGCGCGGAAGGCCGACACCGTCAGTCTGACGGCGAACCCGGCCAAGACCCCCGCCGCCCTGCAGAGCACCGCCGCCCAGACGCCCTCCGCCGAGGTGCAGAAGGCGAAGATCGAGGCCGCCCAGGCGACCACCCTGACCCCCGCGCAGACTCCGAAGATCGAAGACAAGCCCGCGGAGCAGGCCGCTCAGGCCGCCCGCTCGACCACGCCGACCTTCGGTGAGGAAGACCTGAACGCCCTGCGTTCCGCCTTCGGCAAGACCAGCGCCGACCAGGACTTCAACGCCCAGTACGACCTGAACAACGACGGCACCATCAACACCCTCGACCTGGTGCGGATGCTCGGGTCGATGCGATAACCCGCGACACAGCAAGATGCCGCCACCGACCGCCGGGACTCCCCCGGCGGTTGTTTTTCGGTCCGGCCCGGCCCGACCGGGGGCCGAAAGTGGGCGCGTCGATTCCGGGAATACCCCCTTTCGCGATCCCGGCGCGGTTTATCTTCATTGGTGTGGAGGATTCCGCCCGCGGCGCGGGTGCGCCGGAGCGATGACATCCCCGTGGAGGATCGCGCGATGTCCAATCGAGTGTGCGACGTGAGCCGGCGAGCGGGCCGGGCCGTGGGGTTGATCGTGACGCTGGCCGCCGCAGCGGCGGCGAACGCCGAACGCCTGAACGCCCCCGGCGCCGACTTCCCCGGCCTTCGTCCGGTCCGCGCCGACCTCGCGACCGCCGAACTCCAGCCGACCAGCGTGTACATGCGGATCGGCGAGATCGACACCACCCGGACGCTGCCCGCGACGCGCGACGTCGGCGCGACCCTCCGTCCCAGCGAGAGCAAGCGATACCTGATCCAGCTCGACGGACCCGCGACGCCCGAGCGGCGCGAGCGCCTCGCCGCCGCAGGCGTCACCCTGCACGAGTTCATGCAGGTCAACTCGTTCATCGCCACCGTGCGCCCCGTCGCCGAGCGGAACGCGGTGGCGGCCCTCGGGTTCGTCCGCTTCGCCTCCGAGTACATGCCCGCCTGGAAGATCGACCCCGAGATCGGCGCCAAGAACTACGCCACGCCCGAGCGCCAGAACCTGCAGGCCAACGGTCGCGTGGCGCTGATCGTCACCCTGCACCAGGGCGCCGACCTGCAGCCGGTCCTGAACGAGATCGCGAAGTTCAACGCCCCCCTGATCCACTTCGGCGAAGAGGTCGCGGGCAACCCGACGGTGTCGATCACCGTCGACCGCGCCGACGCCGAGAAACTCGCGCTGCTGGACGCGGTGCAGTTCGTCGAGGACGCCTTCGAGAACACCCAGCGGAGCAACTACGCCGACCGCTGGATCATGCAGTCCAACGTCGGCTCGCCCACTCCCCTGTTCCCGCTCTACGCCAACGGGCTCCGCGGCCAGGGCCAGGTGCTCGGGCACATCGACGGGCGCATCAACCAGACCCACTGCTCGTTCCGCGACACCGCCAACCCCATCGGCCCGTCGCACCGCAAGATTCTCGCCTACAACCCCACCGCCGGCTACGACCAGCACGGCACGCACACCGCCGGCACGTCGGTCGGCTGGGACCCCGCCTCGCCCGACACCTCCAACGTGCAGGGCGTCGCCCCTGACGCGAAGCTCGTTCACTCGATCATCCCGTCGCAGACCGAGACCGGCACGCAATCGGTCCTGAACCTGCACTACACGCAGGGCGCCCGCGTCCACACCAACTCCTGGGGCGACGACAGCACCAACGTCTACACCGGCCAGTGCCGCGGCATCGACAACCACGTCTACAACAACGAAGAGTCGCTGGTCGTCTTCGCCGTGACCAACCTCTCGGCCATCAAGACCCCCGAGAACGCCAAGAACTGCCTCGGCGTCAACCGGTCCACCTGGACGCCCAACGGCGAAGCGATCTGCGGCACCACCTGCTCGGGCCCCACCCCCGACGGGCGGCGCAAGCCCGAGATCATGGCCCCCGGCTGCTCGCTCACTTCGTCTTCCGGCAGCGGCACAACCGCCTGCGGCACCGCCTCGCTCACCGGCACCTCGATGGCCTGCCCCGGCATCGCCGGCATGGGCCTGCTTTTCCGTGAGTACTTCGTCGACGGGTACTACCCCACCGGCGCCCCCGTCGCCGCCAACTCTTTCAATCCCTCCGCGGCGCTCCTCAAGGCCGCGATGATGAACAGCGCCGTGGACATGACCGGCGTCGCCGGCTGGCCCGGCAACCAGGAGGGCTGGGGCCGCATCCTCGCCGACAACGCCCTGTTCTTCCCCGGCGACGCCCGCAAACTGCTCGTCTGGGACGTCCGCAACGCCCAGGGAATGACCACCGGACAGCAGACCGAGTACACCATCACCGTCGGTGCCGGCCAGACCTTCGAGGCCACCCTTGTGTGGACCGAGCCGCCCGCCGCCGTCAACGCCAACCCCGCCATCGTCAACAACCTCGACTTCGAGGTCGTCGACCCCGCGAACAACCTGTACCGCGGCAACGTGCTGACCAGCGGCGTCTCGACCACCGGCGGCACCGCCGACAACCGCAACAACACTGAGGTCGTGATCTTCTCCGCCCCCGCCGCCGGCTC
>JAFLCM010000332.1 GCA_017303565.1 Planctomycetota bacterium | reverse complement strand
CGCGTGCCGGAGCGCCCGGGCGGTCACGCTGCTGGGCGCGGGGCGGAACGCCGGGAAGGTCGCGGCCGCGATGCACGCCCGCGGCATCCGGTTTGACGCCCGCGACGACGCCGCTTCGGGTGAATCTTTCGGAGTCCTCGGCGGGGTGGAGGTCGAGATCCACGGCCCGGGAGCGCCGATGAACCCGGACGCGCGGTACGTCATGACAGCGGCCAACGACGCCGCGTACCTCGCCTCGTTGCCCAAAGGCTTGGACGTGGTGCGCTGGAACGACGCGGTATCGGACCTGCGCGCCACCGAACTCAACCGGCTGCTGTCGGCGTGGCCCGGCCAGAGCCGGCTCGGGGCGGCGGCGTGACGCCGCGAGTCAGCGTCATCGTGCCGATGTTCAACGCGGCGTGGTGCGTCGCGGAAGCGATCGACTCCCTGCGGGCGCAGACGCTGGCAGACTTCGAGGCGATCGTGGTGGACGACGGTTCGGCCGACGATTCCGACCGGGCCGCGATGGAAGCATGGGGCGATGACCCGAGATTCCGCCTGATCCGGCAGGCCAACGCGGGCCTCGCGGGGGCGCGGAACACCGGGCTGGACGCGGCGCGGGGTCAGTTCGTTGCGTTCCTCGACGCCGACGACCGGCTGATGCCGGACGCGCTGGAACGGCTGATCTTTGCGGCGGGGGCGGGCGCCACGCCCGGCGCGTACGGACGGATCGAGCACCGCGGGATCGAGATGCACCCGACGGGCTGGGCGCCGATGACGGACGTTCCGTTGGTCAACCACGCCGCGCTCTTGGAATCGTGCGTGTTCCCGGTGCACGCCCAAGTGATCCGCCGGAACGCCATCGGCGCCGCGCGGTTCGACCCCGCGCTGAGAATCGGGGAAGATTGGGACTTCTGGCTTCGGGTGAGCGAGGGCGGTGCGTCGTGGACGGCGCTCGACCGCGTTGTGGGCATCTACCGCATGACCCCGGGAAGCCTGAGCCGCAGACCGCTGGAGATGCTGGGGGCGCTGGGCGAGCGCCTCCGCCGGGCGCACGAGCGGGCGGGGCTGAACCCGCGGGCGCGTGACCGGGTCATCGCCGAACTCACCATGGAGTGGGCGACGGCGGCGGCGGTCGACAACCCCGCGCAGTCGGATGCGGTCGCCGCCCTCGGGCCCTTCGACGGGGTCACGCCGGAAGCGGCGGCGGCGCGGGCGTTCCACCGGGTTCCCTGGCAGCAGGGTCACACGCCGGACCGGTGGTCAGCGGCCCCGGAGCGGTGGCTGGCCCCGGTCTTGGGGTTCTGGAGCCGGCTCGAGGAAAACCGTCGCGTCCCCGAGGGCTTCGCTAAGGCCGCTCTGGCAGCGCTGGGCCGCCACGCCTCGCACCCCGCTCTCACGGCGGTGCGGTGCCTCGACGCCGCCCTCGACGCCGAGTCCGAAGGCGTCCACCTGCTCGGCCTGGGCAACAACGCCCGCTGGCTCGCGGAAGCGTGTGAACGCCGCGGCGCAAGGTTCTCAGGCTGGGACGAACGGGCGATGGCCTCGCCCGGCTGGCGTCCGGCTTGGGAGGGGGCCATCCTCTCGAAACAGGTCGAAATCGTTCGCAACCGGTTGGGAGCGGCGGTGATCGTGACGCCCACGGACGATTCCGGTTTCTCGGGGATCGATGCCGTCCGCTGGCACATGGTTCATGAGGAACTGGCTTCCGCGGCGCTGCGGCGGTTCAGGGCGGCGTTGGACGGGGCCGGTGTAACCGCGGTGGGACGCGACCGCGAGCGGGATTCGCTCCAAGCGTCGGGCTTCCCAAGCCGATAACCAAGGTCGATGGCCCCTTTGAACGCCCGTGAGACCAAGGTCCTGTCGCGCGCCGAACTGCTCCAGCGCCGCGACACCGCCCGCGCACAAGGGCGGACGGTCGTGCAGTGCCACGGGTGCTTCGACATCGTGCACCCCGGGCACGTGCGGCACCTGCAGCACGCGGCCAAGCAGGGGGACATCCTCCTGGTATCGATCACCGCCGACGCCCTGATGAACAAGGGCGAGGGGCGCCCCTTGTTCCCGCAGGAACTCCGCGCCGAGAACCTCGCGGCGCTGGACTGCGTGGACTGGGTGTACGTGAACCCCGACGCGACGGCGGAGACGCTGCTGAACGAGCTCCGCCCCGACGTGTACATCAAGGGCCGCGAGTACGAGAGCAACGACGACCCGCGCTTCCGGGCCGAACGCGAAGCCGTCGAGCGCCACGGCGGGCGGGTGATCTTCTCTTCGGGGGACGTGGTGTTCTCCTCGACGGCGCTCATCAGCGCGATGGAGCGGCGCGAGAACCCGTTCCAGGCGCGGCTCCGCCAGCTGACCGAGTCGCGGGGGATGGGCGCGGGCAGGCTCGAGGGCGTCGTGGAAGGGTTCGCCGGTCGGCGCGTGTGCGTTTTCGGCGAGACGATCATCGATACATACGTCATGTGCGACCGCCCCGACGTCGCCGGGGAGGCCCCGGTCATGTCGCTGCGCCCCCTGGAGCAGGCGTCGTACGACGGCGGGGCGGCGATCATCGCGCGGCACCTCGCGGCCATGGGCGCCCACCCCACGCTCGTCACCGCGCTGCCGAACTCCACACAGTCCCAGGCGTTCCGCGAGCGGCTGGAGCGCGAGGGCGTCGAGGTCCGCGCCATCGAGTGCGACGGCGCCATGCTGGAGAAGCAGCGGTTCCTGGTGGGCACGCAGAAAGTGATGAAACTCGACCTGGTGCGCCCGCTCTCGCCCGACACGCAGGGACGGAGCGACCTCCTCGCCTTCGCGGCGGAACTGGGGGCCCAGTGCGAGGGCGCGATCCTCGCGGACTTCGGCAACGGGCTGCTCTCGCCGCGGCTGCTCGGTGAACTTCAGGGCGTGCTGCGTCCGAAGGTGCGCGTGTTGGCGGGCGACGTCTCCGGGCGGCGCTCGGGGCTGATGGCCATGCACCGGATGGACCTTCTGTGCCCGACCGAGGCCGAGTTGCGGGACGCGGTCCACGATTACAGCGACTCGCTGAACGCGGTGGTGTGGAAGCACATGAGCCTCACCAAGACGCGAAACGTCATCGTGACGATGGGCGCGGACGGGCTGATCGCGTTCGACCGCTACCCCGGCGCGGACCGACTCGAGGGCTGGCAGCAGCGCGTCCGCGGTGAGCACATCCCGGCGATGACGCTCCACGCCGTCGACGCGCTGGGCTGCGGTGATTCCCTGCTCGCCGCGGCGACGCTGACGCTCATCGCGGGGGGCACCGTCGCGGAGGCGGGGTACCTGGGGAGCATCGCGGCGGCGCACCAGGCGGGGCGGCTCGGGAACACCGTCGTCTCGCACGCCGACCTGCGCCAAGGGCTTCGCCGCCTCGACGCGGGGAAACTGGCGGTCGCTTCCGGGCACGGCACGCACGGGCAGCGGATGGTGATCTGAGAGGCGTGGCCAGAGGTTGATCTCCTACATCATCCCAACCCGCAACCGCCCGGAGATGCTCGCGCTCACCATGGGCGTGCTCGGGCGACTGAGCGCCGAGGACCACGCGGCCTTCGGCGGGGGCGAGGTGATCGTCATCGACAACGCCTCGCGGTTCCCGCCGGTGCTGCCCGACCGGCTCGCCAACGGACTGGACGTGCGGGTGGCCCTGCGCTCCACCAACGACGGAGCGGCGGCTCGCAACGCGGGAGCGCGACAAGCCCGCGGCGACTGGCTCGTCATGCTCGACGACGACTCGCACCCGATGGACACGGGCTTCCTTGCGTCGCTCGCGGACGCGCCCGAGGGCGTCGCGGCGATCGGGGCGGAGATCTTCCTGCCCCGCGGGCGGGGGGCGGAC
>JAFLCM010000331.1 GCA_017303565.1 Planctomycetota bacterium | reverse complement strand
CGCGCCGCTCACCCTCTCGTTCACGCAGCTCGAAGCGTTCCTCAAGTGCCCGCGCTGCTGGTACCTCCGCTACGTGCTCGACCTCGCCCCCATCGAGCACCGCAGCGCCAGCCTCGGCGCGGCGATCCACGAGGCCCTGCGCCGCTTCTACGAGATGGTCCGCGACGCGGACGCCACCGGCGCGGCCCCGCCCGCATCGGAACTGCACGCGCTCGCCGACCGCGAGTTCGAGAAAGTCTTCAGCGCCCTCGACCCCGAGGCTGAGTTACAGCGCGCCCGGATGCACGCCCAGCTCGACACCCTCCTCGAACACCAGCACCCCACCACCCACCAGGTCATCGCGCTGGAACAGGCGATCACCTTCCCGTTCGCCGACAGCGCCGGGCGCACCCACCGCCTGTTCGCGAAGATCGACCGCCTCGACCTCGCGCCCGACGGCACGCACCGCCTCATCGACTACAAGACCGGGCACGCCACCAAGAAACTCCACTCGCCGGACAAGGGCGACCTGCAACTCGGCATCTACGCGCTCGCGCTCGCGCACCAGGTCGCCGGCCACGACTCCGTCAACCCGGACATCCCGCCCGGTGTGTGCGAGTACTGGCTGCTGTCCACCGGGCAGCGCGGCGTGATCGCCTTCGCCGACCTCAACCTCAAGAAGACCCGCGAGGTCATCGCCAAGGCCACCAGCGACATGCTCACCCCGCCCTACGCCGCCGGCGACAAGTGCGAGGGCCACTGCACGCTGATCGCCTGGGATTGAACGTCCGCGAATCAGGCCATCGCCCGCTCGCGACGCCCGCACAGCCCGAACAACCCCGCCACGCGCCCCGCCGCTCCTCGCAAGACGCATCCGGCGCTGGCCGCGCTCGAACTCCTGCGGCACAGTCAAGCCGTGACGCGCCCACTTCCGGGGACCGCGCACGCACAGGAGTCCGCAAACATGAAGACCCGTCTGATGACCGCCGCGACGCTCGCCCTCGCCTCCGCCGCCCCCGCGCTCGCCGGCTTCACCAGCGTCAACCCCGCGCCCGGAAGCGAACTGTCGCACGCCCCCATCATCAACAACGTCTACGGCGGCACGTTCGCCCTCAACGAGTCCGCCGTCCCCACCTACACCAACAACACCGGCTTCACCCTCACCCGCGTCTCCGACTTCGGCCTCGGCGGGGTGATGAGCATCGTCGGCGGCTCGGCCGCGACCGACGATCAGGCCTGGTCCCGCGGCGACGCCGTCGGCCCCGTCACCGTCATCGCCCGCGCCAAGTACGCCGGCGACAGCCACACCATCGGCTGGATCGACGACACCAGCGAGACCCCCGTCTACCAGTCCATCCTCGGCAGCACCAACTTCAACAACCCCGTCGCCGTGACGCTCTCGTCCTCGTTCCGCTGGGCTTTGAACGACATCACCACGGGGAAGACCTGGACCAGCCGCGCCAGCGACAACGTGAAGTCTTCCGTCGCCTACGACCAGCTCGTCACCTACCGCGTCACAGGCCCGACCATCACCCAGCCCACCTTCCTGCTGTTCTGGGAGGACCGCATCGGCTCCGGCGCCGACTACGACTACAACGACGCCGTCTTCGAGATCACCGCGGTTCCCACGCCCGGCGTCGCCTCGCTCTTCGGGTTCGCGGCCCTCGCCGGCGCCCGCCGCCGCCGCTGAATCGCCTCAACAACCCGCGCACCAAACCTCAACCGGGGGCGAGCCGATCGCCCCCGGTTATTCTCTCGCGCGTGACCGCCAAGCGCCACGGCACACCCTCCGTCCTCATGCTCGCGCCGTCGTTCCTCGCCGACCGGCGTCACAAGCGCATCCACGGCACCGAGGTCTTCAACTTCTACCTGGTCCGCCGCCTCGTCGAGTCCGGCTACAGGGTCTGCGTCCCCGCCGAACCCGCCTGGCGCTCCCACCTCGACGCGCACTTCAATGGCCTGGACGACCGCCTCGACGTCTTTTACTCTCTGCCTTTGAGAAAGCCGCTGCCCTGCTCGCTCGCGGCCCTTCCCGGCATGCTCGCCCGCGGCCCGTTCGACCTCGTGGTCCTCGCCAACGTCGCCCGCGGCATCCTGCCCGCCACTTGGGCGCTCCAGAAGGCCGGAAGAGCGCGGCGCAGCGTCGTCATCGCCCACCAGTACCCCAAGCCTGCTTTCCTGAAATCGATCCAGAAGACCCCGATCGAGATCATGGCCGTGAGCCGCTCGGTCGCCGACCGCATCGCCAAACACACGGACAAGCCCTCGTGGGTCTCCTACGGCATCCTCAACTTCGAGGAGTTCTTCCCCGCGGATCGCCCGCCCCGGGAGGTCAACACCAAGGTCCGCTTCGGCGTCGTCGGACAACTCGACACGCCGTGGAAGGGCGCGGCCCTCGCCCTCGAGGCCTGGGCCCTTCTCCCCGCCGAAATCAAGGCGAGGGCCGAACTGCACATGGCGGCGTACAAGAACCCGCCCCGCGTCGAAGACCCCAGCGTCACCCTCCACGACTGGATGCCCCACGACCGCGTCGGCGCGTTCATGCGCACCCTCGACGTGATGATCGTCCCCAGCACCTCCGCCGAGACCTTCAGCCAGGTCACGGTTCAGGCCATGCTCACCGGGCTTCCGGTGCTGGCGTTCCACCTGCCCGTGCTCGCGGAGAAACTCGACACCGGCGGCGGCGCGGTCTTCGCCTCGGCCCGGGAACTCGCCGACCACATCACGGCGATCGCGCGCGACCCGGCCCGCATCACCCCGATGGCCGAAATCGCCCGCCGCACCGCCCTCGAACGCTACTGCTGGAGCGTCAAGCCCTTCATCGAGCGGTACCTCCCGCCGGCGACTCCGTTGAAACCCTGAACCCGGCCACAGCGCCGCATCCGCCCGCCGTTGCGTTCCGAACCGATCATCCCATGCCCACCGCACCCAACGCCCTGAAGCCCGGCGCCAAGGCCCCCGCCTTCGCCCTCCCCGACCAGAACGGCGTCACCCACCGCCTTTCCGATTACAAGGGCGCGCCCGTGGTGGTTTACTTCTACCCAAAGGACGACACC
The DNA here is from genome assembly GCA_017303565.1 of Planctomycetota bacterium. Classification (GTDB taxonomy): domain Bacteria; phylum Planctomycetota; class Phycisphaerae; order Phycisphaerales; family UBA1924; genus JAFLCM01. The sequence goes on along the minus strand of JAFLCM010000331.1, from coordinate 823 downwards.
GAGGACTGCACCACCCAGGCGTGCGACTTCACGCGGCGCTTCCCCGCGTTCGAGAAACTCGGTGTCGCCGTCCTCGGTATCAGCCGCCTCGACCAGAAGAGCAAGGCCAAGTTCGCCGGCAAGCACGCGATCACCGTCCCGCTGCTCGCCGACGAGTCAACCGAGGTCAGCGACGCCTACGGCGTGCTGGTCGAGAAGTCCATGTACGGCAAGAAGTTCATGGGCATCGTCCGCACCACGTTCCTGATCGACGCCGCCGGAAAGGTCGCCGCCCGCTGGGACGTGACCGACGTCGCCGGCCACGCCGACGAACTGCTCGCCGCAGTGAAGGACCTGCTCGCGGGCAAGCCCGTCGTGCCCGTAGCGACCGTCGAGGCCAAACCGAAGCGAAAGCCCGCCGCGAAAAGGGCGAGCACGTCCAAGAAGCCCGCGGCCAAGAAGTCCTAAGCCGCGCATCCCCGCCGGCGTTACGCTGGGAGCATGCCCCGTCACCTCGCCGCCCTCTCGGTCTGCGTCGTCGCCTCAGCCGCCTTCGGTCAAAGCGCCACGACGCCGACCGCCGCCAACGCACCCCCCGACCGCTACAGCGTCGTCCGCTGCGGGCACCTCATCTCGGACGCCCGCCGCCCCGCGCGCGGCCCCAGCACGATCGTCGTCAAGAACGGACGCATCGAGGCCGTCCTCGACGGCGCCGACGCCCCGCTTCCGGCGAACGTCGAGGCCGCCCGCGCCGCCGGCGCGGAACTCGCCGACATCAACCTCAGGGAACACTGGGTCCTCCCCGGACTGATCGACTGCCACGTTCACCTCTCGATGGTCATCG
>JAFLCM010000330.1 GCA_017303565.1 Planctomycetota bacterium | reverse complement strand
CAGCCTGTTCTACGAGGTGACCGAGGTCAGCGTCGAGAAACTCCGCCCCGAGTACTGGGCCGCGGAGTCCATCGTTGACACCGAGACGGGCGAGGAACTCGTCCACGTCGGCACGATGATCGGCGACCGCTTCGAGGCCATCCAGGCCAGCAGCCTCAAGAAGATCCGCGTCATCCAGAACCCGTCGGACCCGTTGATCCTCAACACGATCGCCGAGGAGAAGCTCGAGCAGTTCGGCGAGGTGACGACCAGCGAGTTCGAGGCGGCGCTGCTGAAGATCTACACCCGCCTGCGCCCCGGCAACCCGCCGCAGGTGGAGAAGGCCAAGGCGCTCTTCGCCGAGAAGTTCTACGACGAGACGCGCTACCGCCTGGGCAAGGTCGGGCGCTTCCGCATCAACCGCAAGTTCGACCTGAAGGTGCCCGAGGACCAGATGTTCATCCGCGCGGAGGACTTCCTGCGCGTGATCACCTACATCCTCGACCTTCGCTCCAAGCGCCCCGACCCCAAGACCGGACGCCCCGTGGCGGTCGTTGACGACATCGACCACCTGGGCAACCGTCGCCTGCGCACCCTCGACGAGCTCGCCTGCGAGGAGATGCGCAAGGGCTTCCTGAAGCTGCGGCGCACCGTCCAGGAGCGCATGAGCGTCAAGGAACCGGACGAACTGACCAAGATCGCCGACCTCGTCAACTCCAAGAGCATCTCCAGCGCGATCGACTTCTTCTTCGGGCGCTCGGAGCTGAGCCAGGTCGTGGACCAGACCAACCCGCTGTCGTCGCTGGTCCACGAGCGGCGCCTGTCGGCGCTGGGCCCGGGCGGCCTCAACCGCAAGCGCGCCGGCTTCGAGGTGCGCGACGTCCACATCTCCCACTACGGGCGCATCTGTCCCATCGAGACGCCCGAGGGCACGAACATCGGTCTCATCGCGTCGCTCGGCATCTACAGCGGCGTCGACGACTACGGCTTCCTGCTGACTCCCTACCGCAAGGTCGAGAACGGCAAGGTCACCGACAAGATCGTCCAGCTCCGCGCCGACGAGGAGATGAAGGCGGTCCTCGCCCCCACCGAAGCCCTCACCGAGAAGCACGCCCTCGAGGGCGGCTCGATCCTCGCCCGCGTCGACGGCGAACTCGCCGAGATCGAGTCCGCGCAGGTGCAGTACGTCGACATCGCGCCCAAGCAGCTGGTGGGCGTGTCGGCGGCGCTGATCCCGTTCCTCGAACACGACGACGCCAACCGCGCGCTGATGGGCTCGAACATGCAGCGCCAGGCGGTGCCGCTCATCCGCGTTGATCCGCCGCTGGTCGCCACCGGCATGGAGAAGCCCGTCGGGCACAACTCCGGCATGGTGATCAAGGCCAAGAACCCCGGCACGATCACCTACGTCGACGCGCAGCGCATCATCATCGACAACGCCGATGAGTACGTGCTGCGCAAGTTCGTGGGCCTCAACGAGCGGACCTGCCTCAACCAGCGCCCGCGCGTCCAGAAGGGACAGGTCGTCAAGAAGGGCGAGGTCATCGCCGACGGCGCCTCCACCAAGGAGGGCGAGCTGTCGATCGGGCGGAACGTGCTTGTCGCGTTCAACACCTTCGACGGGTACAACTTCGAGGACGCGATCGTCATCAACCAGCGACTGGTGAAGGACGACGCGTTCACCTCCATCCACATCGACGCGTTCGACGTGGAGATCCGCGAGACCAAGCTGGGGCGCGAGGAGTTCACCCGCGACATCCCCAACGTTTCGGAGAAGATGCTCGCGAACCTGGACGAGAACGGCGTGATCCACGTCGGCGCCCGCGTCCAGCCCGGCGACATCCTCGTGGGCAAGGTCAGCCCCAAGAGCAAGAGCGAGCTGACCCCCGAAGAGAAACTGCTCCACGCGATCTTCGGCCGCGCCGGCGAGGACGTGAAGAACGACTCGCTGGAGGTGCCCGCCGGCAAGGAGGGCATCGTCATCGCGACGCGTCGCTTCAGCCGGCGCGTGCACATGAACGAGGAGCAGAAGAAGACCCTCAAGAAAGATATGGACGCCTACTCGAAGGAGATGGACGCCAAGGCCATCGACCTGTTCCGGGAGATGGTCCAGGCCGTCAACGCCGTGATCGGCACCGAGATGGTCGACCCCAGCACCCGCCAGAAGGTCGGTGCGTCGGACATCCCCGAGGTCATCCTGGAGCAGATCCAGAACTTCGACCAGAAGTGGATCAAGGGCTCCAAGGAGGCCAAGGAGAAGGCCGAGGTCGTCTACGGTCAGTTCTGGCCGCGCGTGCAGGCGATCGAGAAGGAGAAGCAGCGCAAGCTCGCGCACATGAAGCGCGGCGACGAACTCCCCTCGGGCGTGCTCGAGATGGTCAAGGTCTACCTCGCCACCAAGCGGCAGCTGTCGGTCGGCGACAAGATGGCCGGGCGCCACGGGAACAAGGGCGTCATCGCCCGCATCGTTCCCGAGGAAGAGATGCCGTTCATGGAAGACGGGACCCCCGTCGACGTGCTTCTCAACCCGCTGGGCGTGCCCAGCCGCATGAACGTCGGGCAGATCCTCGAGACCCACCTCGGGTGGGCGGCGAAGATCCTCGGCTTCCAGGCCGTCACCCCCGTCTTCGACGGCGCGACGGAAGAGGAAGTGCACAAGGCCATCGACGACGCCAACGCCGAGGTCGAGCGCAAGGAGAAGGAGTTCGAGAAGAACCGCGCCTACCCGCACTGGCGCGAGATCATGGCCAAGATGCCCCGCGGCGGAAAGGTCCAGCTCTTCGACGGGCGCACCGGCGAGCCGTTCAAGCAGCGGACCACCGTCGGCTCGATGTACCTGCTGAAACTCCACCACCTGGTGGACGACAAGATCCACGCCCGCGCCACCGGCCCCTACTCCCTCATCACCCAGCAGCCCTTGGGCGGCAAGGCCCGCACCGGCGGCCAGCGCTTCGGCGAGATGGAAGTCTGGGCGCTCGAGGGCTACGGCGCCGCGTACATCCTGCAGGAACTCCTCACCGTCAAGAGCGACGATGTCGAGGGCCGTACCAAAATCTACGAGTCCATGGTCAAGGGCACCAACACGCTCGAGGCGGGCATGCCCGTCGCCTTCGACGTGCTGTGCAACGAGATCAAGGGCCTGGGCATGAACATCACCCTGGAAAAGAAGACCGCCGATTCGGGCGGGCTGCTGTGAACGGATTCACCGGAAGGAGAACGCCAATGAAGAACCGACTGCTCACCGGGGCCGCCCTCGTCGCCGCCCTGATCCTGACCGGCTGCGAAGAGAAGGCCCCCACCAGCGCGGCCACGGGTTCGCCCGTGAACAAGCCCACGGAGGCCGCCCCCGCGCCCACCGAGGCGCCGAAGCCCGCCGAGCCCGCCCCCGCCGCCGAGACCACCGCGACGGCCCAGGGCAGCATCAACCTGTTCATCTCCTCCATGGAGAAGCGGGAGTTCGACACCGCGCTGACCTGCCTCGACCCCGCCAGCGAGGGCTACAAGCAGATCGAGCAGATCGTGGGCACGATCAAGACCAACTCGAACATCCCGCCCGACGCGGTCGAACTCGTCAAGAACTTCCTCTCCACCGGCTTCGTCGGCATGACCGGCAAGGTGACCCAGGAAGAGGGCGACCGGGCCCGGGCGGAACTGTCGCCCAAAATCGGCGCGCCCCTGACCGTCGACATCAACAAGTTCGAGGGCAAGTGGCTGATCATCGCGCCGCAGAACATCATCCAGGCGCAGCCTGTGTCCACCATCGGCGGCGCCGCCAGCACCCCGCCGCCCGCGCCCGCCCCGGCTCCCGCC
>JAFLCM010000033.1 GCA_017303565.1 Planctomycetota bacterium | reverse complement strand
GCGGCGGCGGCGGCCGCGGCCGCTGGTAAGCCCTGCCCACGCTCAGCGAGTTTCGCTGAACCAGTTCACCCAGCGCCGCCCTTCACGGGCGGCGTTTTTCATTTCCCACGGGCGGCGTTTTTCATTTCCGTCGGCCCAACCGATGTTCACCGAACCGCGTTCGCGGCGATACTGCGACTGGTGAAGCGCGTGCTCCTCGTGCTCTCGCAGATGCCGCACGACCCCGCCAGCGGGGCGGCGCGCTCCATGCGCACCATGTGCGAGATGCTCGCTTCGTTTCCGGCGCGCTTCCGCGTCCGCGCCGTGGTGGCCAGCGCTACCGAGCACGGCGCCCCCGGGCCTCCCGAAGAAGCCCTGCGTGCCGCCGGCATCGACCCGCTCATCGAACCGCCACGCTCCGCCGGCGAGGGCGTGCCCGCCCGACCGCGCCTGCTGCGGTTCGAGAGCGCCGGCGTCGGCTACGCCATGCTCGACACGGGCGCGGACCTCGTTCACCTCTGGAACCCCGAAACACACGCCGCATTCGACGAACTGGTCGCTTCGGAAGCCGCCGCCTTTCGACCCGACATCGTGTTGACCTTCGGCGGCCAGCCCGCCGAGACCGCACGCCGGCGCAACCTCCGCGACCGCGGCGCTGCGATCGTCTTCGGCCTGCGCAACCACGGCTACCTCGTTCCCGGCGCCTTCCGCGACGTCGATTTCATCATCACGCCCAGCCGCTTCCTCTCGGAGGTGTACCGCGACGCGATGGGGCTCGAATCCACGCCGCTCCCGGTGCCGATCAACGAGGCCGAGGTGGTCGCCGACCAGCGCGAGCCGGTGTTCTTCACGTTCATCAACCCGTCGCCGGACAAGGGCGTCTTCTTCTTCGCACGCCTCGCCGAGGTCGTCTGCGCGCGACGCCCCGACATTCATTTCATGGTCGTTGAAAGCCGCGGCACGTCCGGCGTGCTGGTCGCGGCGGGACTCGCCGGCGGCTTCGACCTGCGCCGTCATAAGAGCATCCTGTGCTCGCCCGGCGTGAGCGAGCCGCGGCACATCTTCGCCGCCACCCGCGTGCTGCTCGTCCCCAGCGTGTGGGACGAGCCGAGCGGGCGCGTCGCCGGCGAGGCGATGATCAACGGCGTGCCCCCGATCGTCAGCGACCGCGGCGGGCTGCCCGAGACCGTCGGCACGCGCGGCTTCGTGCTCCCGCTCCCCGGCACGCTGCTGCGCACGACCACGACCCCTGTGACCGCCGCCGCGGTCGAGCCTTGGGCCGGGCTTGTCGAGCGTCTCGCCGACGATGACCTGTACTACGAACGCGCCCGCGCCAGCGCCAGAGCGGGGGGCGAGCAACTCCGCTTCGCCGCCCTCGCGCCGCGGTACGCCGAGGTCTTCGAGTCCGTCCGCCGCGGCCCGGAACACACGCAAGGCCCGGGGATCGAAAAGGCGTCCGCCGGGGCGCCCCCGCCGGGCTGAGTTCTCCGCATTCGCCATCCAGAAACCGGTCACCGAGGGACCAGACGCGCCGCTCGCCGGCGCCGCTTCGAGTTCGCGGCCCCTGCAACCCCTCTGGAAACCCCCGGTTCTGGCCGATATCATCCCGTCCCCATCTGGAGAGGTGGCCGAGCGGCTGAAGGCGCTAGTCTCGAAAACTGGTTTACCCTTACGGGTAACGTGGGTTCGAATCCCACCCTCTCCGCTTGCATTCGGTTTTTGCCTTGTTTTGCTCGCGTTTCGGAGGCGGCTCCCAAGCCGTTCGGGTTTCGGTGAGGACAAACGCGGACATCCGCGGACACTCGCGCCCTCCAGTTTTCCCTCCAGTTTCCTGTCCCTTGCCCCCCCTGAGAGTCTCTTTCCGTGAGACTCCCAGGGGGGCTTTTATCCACATTGGGTCAACCCATTGGGTACGCCGGTGGTGCCCGCAGCTGTGCCGGGAGTGGTTGTCCGGGGGGGTGGGTTGTCAGGCGTCACGCCACGAAGTGAGATGCGCTCAGCCACCATTCAGGACGCCCAGTTCGACGGCGACACCGTGGGTGGCCCGTTCGGCGTCCCTGCTGGTGCTGTGGAGGTACCTCGAAGTCGTCGAGATGGAAGCGTGACCCGCCAGCACCTGCATTGTCTTGAGGTCGCTCCGCTTGCAACCGGCGGTTAGAAATGTGTGCCGAAGTGAGTGGAAGTCGGCATATTCGCCGGTGTCAGGATCTCGGTACGGGATCCCCGCAGCGGTGAGGTCTTTCCGCATCGCGGCTGCGGTGGACTGGGGCAACGGCAGCACAACTTCGCCAGGAGCAAGCGATTTGGAGGCGATGTGCTCGCGAAGCTCGGCGGCGAGGCTCGGCTCAATCGGCACGAGACGTTCCTTGCGACTCTTGGCATGCCGCTTGGAGACTCGGACAAATGGCGGCGCCTCATCCAGGCAGAAGGACCCGACCGTGAGCGTGCGAATCTCGTTCCGGCGGAGACCCGTCAGCAGAGCGAACCGGTAGATCATCGCTCGATAGGGACCGGCCATGCCGCGAAACGTGCGTCCGCGTCGGGCGGCCTCCAAGAGCCGCTTGACTTCATCCGGCGTCAATGCTCTCCGCGGATGGTCGAACTGCGCATCGCTTCCGGACGCCCGGAAGTTGGGAGTGTGTCCTTCCAGGGGACTGGCAGCATTTCCGAGCTGCAGCTCATGCCGAGCGATGTACCGACAGGCCTGAAACACCGCCCGCCAGTAGTGTTTTCGAGTTTGGCAGGTTCGGCCGAGCCGGGCGCAGGCGTCGACGACGCGGGTTGGGTGAATGTCCTGCCATCGAGCAGCGCCGGCCGCGTTGAGAGCGGCGGTGGCTCGAGCGTGGACGGTCTGAACGTGAGATGAGTTCGTGCTGGTGGAGGCGACATGGCTCTTCCACCGGAGGAGCAGCTCTGGCAGCGGACGGGTGCCGGCCGAATCACAGCCCGAGATCAATCCCCATTGAGCCAGTCGATTGGAGATCTTCTCGGGGAGGTGCCGTATCCATCGACGCACATGTTCGGGAGCCGGACGTTCCTCCTTGAGGGATGCCACCAGTGTCAGCAGGTTTGCCTCAAAGCGCAGCGCCGCCGGTCGAGACTGCAAGCCAGTCGACATCTTGCGCTCGACCCCGAGATGATCGCGAAACTCGACGCTGAAGCTCGACGAGTAGACGAGAACACCCGCCGCATTGCGGTAGGAGTTTCGGTAGACCGACATGTCTTTGTCCCTTGCTTTTCTCGACGTAGGTCGTTCGTCAGCGGACCGTGGCAGGGCATCAACGCGCGGTTATTCGGCCGCGCGCCGTTCCGTATCCCTGCTTCGATCCTTCACCAGTTCGATTCGATACCCAACCGCATGAGCGATCTGCTCCAGTTCGTTCGCCCTGATGGGGCGCTCGCCGCTGAGCCATCTGGAGACCTTGGATGCGTTCATGTTCGCATCATCGGCCGTGCGGATGACACCGGCTGCACGCACCAACTGCCGAAGCTGGTTCTGGAGCGATACTCTCGCCATGCACGGCTCAGGATACTCGCGTACGTCCATCCGGGCTAGTCCGGCCATTCCAGCCACTCGAAGGGATAATCGGGCTGCCTCAGGCAGCGACCGGCTCTCCGGCCATGGCGCGGGCGAACGCCAGAGTGTCGGCGTTGCGGCGGGCGTACCAGCAGCGGGAACCGCGCGCCCACCGCCACCCGTTGGCCTTCAGCATCCGCAGCACCTCCTCGCTCGGCTTGCCGTCGAACCGCAGCTCGACCCCGTCGCGGGCCTCGTTCTCCGTCATGCGAGCGCTCGGTGCCGTGCCAGCATGGCCCGGGGAAGCCGACGGGGCCTTCTTGGGCGCGGACAGCATCCCCATCTTCCGCAGCGTGTCCTCGATGGTCTTGAGGTTCTGCGTCCGGCCCTCGGGGTACTTGGCGCACCACTCCTCCAGCCGCGCGAGCGATTCGGTCTTGTCCTTCAGATACCGCGCGGCCGCCTCGTTGGCTTGGTTGATGGACTTCGCCACCCGGGCGCGGGCGGCCTTCGCCTTCGAGCTCGTGTAGCTGGAGTGGGCGTACTCGATGCCCCTGCACAGAATCCCCAGCGTGGTGTGCTTGCCCTCCGCGTCGATCGGGTCGGGGATCGTCGCGGGCGCCGGCTCCGTCTCGGGGACCAGGTCCTCGTAGGACATCGACGACGTCCGGTAGCCGGCGTCCGTCTTCACGAAGTAGTAGTGGTGCCGCTCGACGCTCGTGGGGCCGTCGGGCATCGCGCCCAGGCCCAGCGTCATCGTGCGCCACCCCACCGTCTCGACGCGCTCGATGGTGCCGTGCCGTCCGTTCAGGTCCGAATCGTGGGAGTAGCGCGGACGGATCACCACGCGGTCCCCCTTCTTCAGCAGGGATTCCGTCCCGTTGTCCTTCACGGGGGCGGGCGCGGGCGTCGTGGTCGTCGGAAGGTCGGTCGTCATGGGGTCATCTCCGAATCAGGTGCTTTGACCGGCGGAACATCCGCCAGCCCCAGCGCCCCCGGGGTGTCGGGGGCGTTCGGGGCGGGCGGGCGTCAGGCCTCGTTGTCCTCGTCCTCGATGCCTGCCTCGTCGTTCGAGACCCAAACCCACGCTTGGACGTACGCGCCGGGATCGTCGCCCATTGAGACCTCGGCGCTGTCGTCGATCTCGATCTCGCCCTCGCGCTCGTACTCCCGCCGCGCCGCCTCGACGTACTTGGCGCGGGTCGCCTCGTCCACCTCGGCGTCCGGGATCGGTGGCGCTGGGTCTCGCGCGGGCGCTGGCGAGTCGGGACGCTTGAATCCGCGCTCGGCCAGATCCTCGACGCAGCCGGAAGCGTGCCGCTCGAGCGCGTCCCACTCGGCATCGGTGAAGCCCGTCCAGTCGTCTGGGGTCAAATCGCCGTGCTTCATGGCGTCCCAGTCCAGCACCACGACGCTTGGCGCGCCCAAGTCGAACGCCTCGGCCCGGGCCGTTCCGTCGATCACGTTCACCAGCACCAGCGGGCGCGCCGGCTCGCCTGGCGTCGCAGCCTCGGCGGGCTTGTCGCCCTCCCAGCCCAGCGCCTCGCGTGCGGCGTGAAGCGGGCAGTCCAGATCGTGCGGCTTCGGCTCCACGTCGCGCCCGCCAGCGGTGTACCGCTTCCCGCCACCGTCGCAGCAGGGGCACCCGTGCTCGTCGTCAAGCGTCGGGGCGTTCAGCAGGTCGGCCAGGGCCACGCGCAGCGGGTCCGTCGCTGGCTTGGGCGGCGTCGGCGCGGCCTCCAGGGCGCTCAGCGCCAGCTCGTGCGCGGCGTCCAGGTCCTCCCATTGCACCGCGCCCGATGGTCCCTTCGCCCGGGCGTATGCGTCCCGGAGCTGCTCGCAGGCGCACAACGCGCGCCGCACCCGGTCAACGGTCGTGTCCGTCGTGTTCATGAGGCACCTCCTTCGGGTTGGACCACGCCGATCCCGTTCTCCCGCTTCCACTTCGCCCACGCGGCCGCCTCCTTCGCCTTCAGCCGCTTCCACTGCTCGGCGCTCGCGTAGTTCACGCCCTCCACGCCAAAGATCGAGAGAACCCCCCCGGCGTCGTGCCCTTTGCCGATGTAGTACCGCTCCAGGCAGTCGCGGCAGATGCCCCAACCCGTGTCTTGGTTCCAGTGCTGGACGAATCGCCCAGCCTCGCCCCCGCAGCAGTTGCACCGCAGGTAGCGCCTCGGGGCGTGGGGAACGTCGGGCAGGACCGCGCGGGCCACGCCCATCGGGTCTTCACTCGGGTGGATGGTCGTCGTCACGCGGCACCCCCTTCGGCCTTTGCGACGGCGGCGCGGATCGGGTCAAGCGCCGGCACCGAGACCCCCTTCGGCTGCCCCCAGTTCTGCTCGAGCGCCAGCTTGCACGCCTCGAACAGATCCATTCCGGCGCGGGCCACCGACAGCGGCAGCACAAAGAGACCCTCGTAGTCATCGTGCGCCAGACCGATGCACACCTGCACCCCGCTCCAGCCATGCTCGATCAGCGCGCACCACTCGCCGGAACCGCGCTTGCGGCCCAGCACCAGGTACGGCCCGCGCACGTACTTCGCGGCGTTCGGGTCGGTTTCCATGTCGTCATCTCCATGCGGGTCCGCACCACGCGGCCCAGCCCAGCGGGCCCCGTAGGGCCCGTTCGGGCAGGGTCACGCCCCAGCGGTCTCGGGCGCGGTCACCATCGCAAACCGCTCCTTCGCGCTCTCCAGCGTCAGGTGCGTCGATCCGCCACGCCCACCCGTCGTGAAGTCGTACTGAATCGCCCACTCCTCCCGACCCTGCCACCGCAGCATCGACCCCGCGTCCCTGAATCCCCTCGACCAGTGCTCCAGCCGCACCAGCCCATGAATCCCCGCAGGGTTCGCCGGACGGCCCGTCCGCACCAGCGTGCAAACGCTCGCACGCCCCTGAACCCTCGGATCCCTCGGGTCCAGCGTCTGCCCGTGCAGGAACTCCCACGAAGCCTCGGGGGCCTTCGCCTCCTCCTTGGCCTCCGCCTGCCCCTGGGCGGGCATCGGCCGCACGCGGACGGCGTCCGCCCACTTCTGCCCCTTGCCCCCCACAGGCTCCACCAGGAACCTCTGCACCCCGTACACAACCTTCGTGTCCAGCACCCGCACCGGGAACTCCATCCCCTCCCCACTCAGCAGCCCGATGTTCCCGACCTGATCCATCCGCTCCCGCATCGCGTGCATCGTCGTCGTCGTCATGGGTCAATCTCCATGCCTCGCTCGCACCATCGCGGCTCGGCCCGTTCGCCCCCGCAGGGGCGTCCGGGTGAAGTCGCTTCCCTCCCGCGTCACAGCCGAATGAACGCCTCCCGCTCCCGGTCAAAGACGTGCGTAGCGTGCGCCCGGGGCTGCGTCTCCGACACCAGACGGGACAGCAGCACTACCGCCTCGGCTTCAGACGGAGAGGCTGCCGACACTTCGCACCACCCCCAATCTCCCCCCGGGGCCATGAACTCCACGCGGTACGTCCTCGTCGCTCGGGCCATCGGTTTCGAGTCCGTCGAAGGGGTTGGAGAGGTCATCATGCCCCAAGTCTATCGTGAGTTTGCCACCTTGGCAACACCTTTTCGGCAACTTCACCCAAGATTCCCCGATCCACCACCCCACTTGCACCACGCCGCTTCCTTGCCAACAACGCAACACCACCCACCTCGCCACCCCAGCAGCCCAGCAACGGGGGAGGGGGGCATGACAACGCAGGGTCAGGGGCGGCCGGCCCCCAGGTCCTCGCCTGGCGTCGGTCGGGGGGGTGGGTTCGGCGTCACTGGTTCGCTCAACCGATGCAGATTGCCCGTAAGTCCTGTGAAATCAGGCATTTACGACCGATCCGCCCTCCGTCTGGCGGGCAGGCTGGCGGTCGAGGCCCCGCGGACGACGGGCCGAACGTGAGGCCATCGGCGGTCATCGGCGGTCAACGAGGGACAAACGCGGACCCCCCATACCCCCCGCGACGAAATGGGCTTCGGGCCGTTTTCACGTTGTACGCGCCCACATACGATGCGAAATCTCGCTCATTTTCTCACTGGTGACATTCCTTTAATCATTTTAGTATGGGAAGCTGCGATAGTGTCTCGCATGCTAACGAGTGGGAGGTACAATCGCATCGCGGGGCACGCCTGCCTGTGGCTGACCGGGCAGTCGAGCAAACAACGCGGCGGGTCCATTTCCGCAATGTCGACCGACCGTTGAACTCAGCCGGCCGACGAGCGCAGCAAGGGGCGCTCGCTGGCCGGCCGCCCGGAGAGCACGTCTGAGTGTGTTCAGGGTTGTCCGGCGACGCGCTTCACCAGCTGTCAAAGCCTCGCGCAGTGTGAGTGACGGCGATCCAATCGCACCTCGCGTGGTGTGGAAGGCGCGACATGCTTCAGATATGGTCAGAAGTCGCGGAAGTACACCACTCTTGGATAAGAGGATCTCTCCTGGGGTGACTCCGAACGCGTCACTCTCGCGGCCTTGATCGACGAAACCGTTCGTCGCGTCCGGCCAGATGACTGGCGCGACGGCGGCCCCTGCGAGCTGCTGATCCAGCAGGCCCTCGTGCCGCTGCTAAACAAGGATGCGGACGAGATCAAGCGGCTCATCGCCGTCATCTGACAGCAGGGGGAGTATCGGGCGAACAATCGCTTGTCTCGGCGTCATCACCGTGTACCTCGTCTGCAAGAACATCAAGAGCGATCATCTGAGCAATCAGCCACCGACCGGTCGCGTCCGAGTTGCCGCGCCGGCGTCGATGGCGACGGGCGCGGTCCGGCTGTTCTTCGTCTCAAAGCTCAACTGGATCGGGAGGCAGCAGGGACGACTTGCGGACCAAGAGCGCGAGCCGCCGCGGGAGTATCTGGACCGAGAGTCACATTTCCTCTGGGGGCGGCGGTACCTGCTGCGAGTTGTGCACGGCGACGGACACCGCCGAGTGGAGCCCGTGCATTCCACACTTGTCCTGTACGCCCGCCCGGGCGATTCTCCGGACCGTCACGCCGCGACTGTGTCTCGCTTCTATCGCGATCAAGTCCGCGCCGAGACGATTCCTTTGGTGCTGCGATGGAGCACCCGGCTTGGGGTAGCGGTGAACGCGGTCATTGTGAGGCAGATGCGGACAAAGTGGGGCAGTTGCACGCCGCAAGCCGGCGCGATCCGCCTGAACACTGAGCTCGCCAAGAAGCCGCGTGAGTGCCTCGAGTATGTGATCGTGCACGAACTCGCGCACCTCATCGACCGAACCCACGGAAAGCGGTTTGTGACCCTTCTTGACCGGCACCTGCCCCGATGGCGAGCCGTCCGCGACACGCTGAATGCACTGCCTCTCGGTCACGATCCACAACGCAAATGACAGCAATGAACGAGTCGGCCCCCAACATGGTCGGCACATGATCCGTGCAAGGGCCGCCAGACCCGAGTCTGACCTCCGAGCATCGGACCGCGGCGGCATCACTTCGAGCCGGCGGAGCTATCGGGCGGCTGATCAAGTGGGCCCGGTCGCCCTGAAAGGGAGCGAACAGCGAATCCGACGACTCATTCGGCGGAGGTCTCGCTGCTGGAATACTCGATCTCGGCTTCGAGCGCCTCGGCAAGGTCCTGCATGGCCGTCCGAAGTGCCGAAGCCTCGAGGGGGGCGCGGTGTCTGAGCGCAACGACGACGGCGGGATCGGGGTGGTGCCTAAGAGCCGCGAGCGTGAGCCATCTGACCTTGGCCGATTCGCCCAGTCCGTTGCTGGCGAGCAGGTCGAGCAGCGCGGGGCGAGCGTTGGGGCTGGTGATCGAGGCGATCCCGGACTCGATCCCAACTTCCACGCGGCGGGGGTTGGGGTCGTCATGCGCGGCCTGAAACAGGAAGTGAACCGCCTCCGGGGTGCCGATCGTGCCGAGCCCGCGAGCCAAGGCGGCCCGGAGCTAGCGGTGCGTGGTGCTCTCACCGACGAGGTCGAACTGAGCCATCAGCCTCGGGGCGGCAGCAGGGTTCGAGATGTTCGAGAGCACGGCGTCGGCGTTCGCCCGCTGCCGGCTCTGCTGCCCCGAAGTAAAGAGGTCAACCATCGCATCGACAACGCTGGCGTCCGCGCTGCGGGAGAGCGCATAGCTGAGGGGACCCCAGATCTCGGGGTCGCTGGTGCGGAAGAAGAGCGACAGGGCGGGCGCCGGGTCGGTGAGCGTCAGGTCCTGGATCCGGAAGCCGACGCGGGACCGGAGGTCGCCCGGTGGGAGCGAGTCGAACAGGAAGATGAGCCGTTGGTCGGTCGGCAAGGCGGCAACGAATGCGTCCGCCTCTTCCGGTGACAGTTCGGTTGGGGGTGCTGGGACGCCGTGCGGCGGCACCGGTTCGGCGCCGATCGCGATGGTGTGAGAAACCATGGAATCTACGGGGACGCGCCGAGTCGTCGGCGGCGTTGAAGCGTCGGTGGCGGAAACGGAAGAGCTTGGGGTCCATCCTGGGTTGGCGGTGCGGGTCGGGTTGACGAACAGCCAGACGGTGAACGCGCAGACGCCGACGGCGGAACAGTTCACGAGCCACCGCGACCGGCTCACGGTGCCGACCCCGGCGTGAGCGTGAAGAGCACCCCGACGTCGCGTGCCGGGGCCTTGACCTGGAACCAGAGCGCTCTTCCGGCGGGGGCCGGGTTGCGCAGCGTGAGCACACGCCGCCCGTTCTGGCTCTCGACCTCGAGCAGCGGCAGGTTGATCAGAGGCGATCGAGGATCAGGGGTCCCGAATCCCACAAGCAGATCGGGCGTGTCGCCGGGACCGTGAGAATCAAGGATGATGCGCTCGAGGCCCTGGGGATTGTCGACCCGGAACCAGAGTTGCGTGACGGCTCGGTCGACGACGGCGCGGGAGGACTGGCCCGGCGCCAGCGAGACCGCGGCGGAACGGGTCAGGTTGAACGAACGGGGCGCGGCGCCTTGGAAGGTATCGAGCTTCGCCCGCCCTCGGGTGTCGAGCTGGTAGAGGGACACGGGTCGCCAAACCTCCTCCTCCGGCCCACCCGAACCGTACGAGCCGCGGATCGCCTCCCGCGCCCCGAACAGCACGCCATCGAGCGTGCCATCCCGCGATCCCGAGTTCGAGAGGCCCGCGAATGTCCCGGGCGCGTCGCCCCCCAGCATCATGAGGCTGCACTCCCGCAGCAGCGAGTCATCGGCATCGGGCGGGCCTTGGCGAAGCCTCTCCATCGCGCTGGCGAGAAGCTCAAGACCGTTCGAGTGTGAATCTCTCGTATTCGCGCCTTGCACGCCGGCATCGAGCGAAGAGTGCGCGGACCGGACCACCGGCTTGTCGCCGGCCCAGACGCTCGTCAAGAACGCCCACGACATCGCCGCCGACAGCGTGTAGTTCGTGTCCTTGGGCTGCGGACTACCGACCCAACTGGTTCCGATGTAGTTCGCGACCGACTCGGCGGGGTCGATGGCGCACAACGCGGCCAGCATCTTGCTGGTTGACAGCGTGGCCCCGGAACTCCCGTCATACACCGGGATCTCCTTCATCCGCACCCCGATCAGGTGGGCGACATAGGTCCCCCAACTGTGGGCCACCACACGGAGCTGGGGGCCCTCGATGCCGCGCATCAGGAGTTCGCCCGCGGCCCATTCTGCGACGGTGGGGATCCAGCGGCTGCCGCCGAACCTCGTCGCGGCGTTGTCGTCGGGACCGCGGTTGTCGTTGTCCCTGGCGCCTTCGCTCCAATCAAGAGCGAGCGTGAGTGGGTCGGCGGAGTGGATCGACTCCGCGGCTTGCACGGCGCGGATCAGGCGGCCCATCGGGTTCGAGTAGGTGCTAGAGCCGACAAGGCCGGGGGAGTCGTTCCTGCCATGGATGAAAAGCCAGATCTCCCGGTTCGGATCGGATGGCGGGCTCAGCGTGCCAAGGCCTTCCATCCGGAGACGTATGGCTGTCATTAAGGAGTTATCGGCGACAAAGGGCCCCGGCACGCTCTCCGCGTCGGTTTCCATCTGGCCGTCGTTCATCACCAAGTCGGCGTAGATCGAACCGAACGTGTACTTCCGCGTCGCACGGACGAGGAGGGAGTACTCACCGGGCAAG
>JAFLCM010000329.1 GCA_017303565.1 Planctomycetota bacterium | reverse complement strand
GGTGACCTCGTCGGGTTATGCCACCTATCTGACCCTGCATCCGGAAATCAAATCCTTCGGCATCGGCGTCGGTTCCGGCATCACCAACGTGACGCAGGGTGGCGGACGCGCCCGGCGCAGGACGTGTGGGGGCGTGAACTGGGGGCGAACGAGGGGGGCGAGCACGCGGAGAAGCCGCCGACGCTGATGGGGATGGTGCGGGAGGCGCTGCTGAACGGGCCGGTGTTCCTGATCGTGGGGAGCCTGGTGGTGGGGTTCGTGGTGCACCAGGACGCGGTGGCGAAACTCAAGCCGTTCACGGGCGACATCTTCTACGGGGTCCTGGTGCTGTTCCTGCTGGACATGGGGATCATGGCGGCGAAACGGGCGCGGGAGCTGGTGTCGCAAGGGCTGGTGCTGGTGGTGTTCGCGATCGTGATGCCGCTGATCGGGGCGGCGTGCGCGGCGGTGCTGTCGTACTTCCTGAGCCTGCCGGTGGGGGACTCGTTCCTGATGATCGTGCTGGCGGCGTCGGCGAGTTACATCGCGGCGCCGGCGGCGGTGCGGGTGGCGATCCCGCAGGCGAACCCGGGGCTGCACCTGCCGATGGCGCTGGCGGTGACGTTCCCGTTCAACATCGTGGTGGGGCTGCCGTTCTATCTGCACGTGGCGAAGTGGGTGGCGGCGTAAAGGGACCGGACGGACGGCTACGATCCGGGCTTGTCCCACGAAGCGAACCAACAGAAGCGCGGATGGAGAGACCGGTTCTTCGGTTCCTGGGCCGACATGGTGACGGCGCGGCCTCGGCTGTTGCTCTTGGTGTGCGTGCTGCTGGCGTTGCTCTCGGCGGGCCTCAGCGCGTGGCGGCTGGAGTTCCGCAGCGACCGCAGCGAGCTGATCGACACGAATCTCGATTTTCAGAGGCGGTACGCCGATTTCCGGGCGCGGTTCCCTCGCTGGGACGACGCGGTGGTGGTCGTCGACATGGCGTCGCTGGGAACGCCGGCGAACGCGGAGGCGTACCTGGCGGCGCTGGAGGCGCGGCTGAAGGGGGATGCGCGGTTCAGCGCGGTGTCGGCCGGGTTCCCGAGCGATGAGGCCCCGCCGGGGATGATCTTCGCGGAGACGCTGGACAAGGTGAGGGCGCACGTGGCGTCGATCAAGCAGGCGACGGTGGTGCTGACGGCGCCGGCGATCGACGGGCTGATCGGGATGTCGAGCCTCGCGGGGACGGGGCTGGGCGAGGCGCAGCGAGAGGGGTTGAGGGGGCTTTTGGAGCGGGCGGGGGCGGTGGCGCGGGGCGAGCGCGCTGATGTGCTGGGGCTGTCGCCGGGGGTGCAGCGGCTGGTGACGGGCTCGGGGCGGCTGGCGACGGTGTTGGTGGCGCTGCGAGATAAGGCGAGCAACGATGAGCGGATCGCGTCGATCGCGGCGCTGCGGGGGCACCTGAAGGAGCTGAAGACAGAACCGGGGTTCTCGGGCGCGAGCGCGGGGGTGACGGGCGTGCCGGTGTTGGAGGCGGACGAGACCGAGCAGAGCCAGCGCGACGGGGAACGGGCGGGGGTGCTGTCGCTGGTCTTGATCGCGATGCTCATGCTGGTGGCGTACCGCGGTCTGGGCGCGCCGCTGATGAGCGTGGCGGCGCTGCTGATCGGGGTGGCGTGGTCGTTCGCGTGGGCGACGGTGGCGGTGGGGCACCTGCAGCTGCTCAGCATCACGTTCGCGAGCCTGTTGATGGGGCTGGGGATCGATGTGGCGATCCACCTGATGGCGCGGCTGGAGGTGGAACACCCGGGGGCGGCGGACGTGCGCGAGGCGATGCGCCGGGTGTTCCGGGGCGTGGGGCCGGGGATCGTGACGGCGTCGGTGACGGTGGCGGTGGGCGCGGGAGCGATGGCGTTCACGCGGTTCGCGGGCGTGGCGGAGATGGGGGTGATCGCGGCGGGCGGGATCATGCTGTGCACGGGGGCGATCATGTGCGCCCTGCCGGCGATGATGGTCTTGTTCCCGGGCGCGGTGGTGCGGATGGGACGCGACGCGGGCGGCGGGAACGGGCGCGTGTTCATGGGGGTGTTCGGGGGCGCGCTCGCGGCGAGGCCGGGCGTGAGCCTGGCGGTCGGGGCGGTCGTCGCTGCGGGCGCGGGGTGGCTGGCGTCGGGCGTGCGTTACGACACCGACCTGCAGAACCTGATGCCCGAGGGCAGCGAGAGCGTGGTGTGGCAGAAGCGGCTGGAGTCGGACGATGCGCGGGGAGTGTGGCACGCGGTGGTGCTGGCGAAGAGCGTTGATGAGGCCCGCGACCTGACGCTGCGGCTGCGGGCGCTGCCGGTGGTCGGCGACGTGGGCGGCGTGGGGATGCTGTTCCACGACGCCGCCGACGACGAGGCCAAGCGGGCGGCGCTGCGGACGCTGCCCGATGAGGAGTTCGTGAAGTCGGCGATCGACAGCGCGGAACCGAACCCTGCGGGGCTGCGGCGGGTGACCAAGGCGCTGGCGGAACGGTTCGAGAAGGTCGATCCGGCGCTGTCGAAGGCGGCGGCGGCGGTGAGCGGGCTGGACGATGACGCGCTGGTGCGGGTGCAGAACGCGTACGACGTGGACCGTTCGCGGCTGACGGACGTGATGTTGGCGCTGCGGGGCGCGGGGCCGGTGGGCCCGGAGGCGCTGCCGCAGGGGCTGAGGGACTTGTTCGTCGCGCCCGACGGCGGGCTGCTGCTGCGGGTGTACCCGGCGGCACGGGAGAACGTGCTTTCGCCGGCGGTGCTGGGGCCGTTTGTCAAGGGGGTGCTGGGCGTGGCGCCGGGGGCGACGGGTCCGAGCGTGCAGATTCACGAATCCACGCGGCTGATCACCGGGGCGTACCGGGACGCGGCGGTGTTCTCACTGCTGGCGATCTTCGTGGTGTTGGTGATCGACTTCCGGAGCGTGGCGGACGCGCTGTCGGCGCTGGTGCCGGTTCTCCTGGGCGCTGCGCTGATGCTGGCGGTGATGCGGGCGAGCGGGATGGCGCTGAACTTCGCGAACCTGATCGTGATGCCGCTGATCGTGGGGATCGGGGTCGGGTGCGGGGTTCACGCGGTGAGGCGTTGGCGGCTGCAGCCCGCGGATCCGCCGCCGGGACTGGCGGGAGGGAGCGGCAAGGCGATCACGCTGACGACGCTGACGACGGTGTTCGGGTTCGCGGCGCTGATCATCGGCGAGCACAGGGGGATCAAGTCCCTGGGGATCGTGATGAGCCTGGGGCTGGCGATGGTTTGGGCGGTGACGATCTTCCTGATGCCGGCGCTGCTGGCGGTGCGGGGTGCGCGGGGGGCGGTGCGGGGAGCGCGATCAGCGGTCGACTGAGGCGGAACTGATGTGGGGCTGGGTCCCGCTTCACGCGGAGTCTTCGGACCAACGACGGTCGTCGGCGAAGCCTCGTCCCTGTTTGTTCTCACCGCCGGGGACCGGCGGTGTACCCGAAGGCTGCAGCGGGAATCGTGGCGCCCGGATTCGCTCGGATTGACACGGCTAGAGGGCGTGCTTGCGGGCGACGGCTTCGATGGCTTCGGCGCAGGGCGGGCAGGTTTTCTCGGGCGAGAGGGTTCGGAGCCGCCTTGCCTGGCGCTTCACTTCTTCCTTTTCGGCGTCGGTGGTCGCGCGGCGGTCGAGGATCTGGAGCATTCGGGCCCAGGCGTGGAAGTGATCGGCGGCGACCTCGCCGTCGGGTTTGGTCGCGGCGGCGGCTTCGCGGAAGCGGGCGAAGGCGCGGGGGTTGTCGGCGTTGGCGAGGTGGGCTTCGGCGAGGGCGAGGATGAGGTCGAGGCGCGGTGTGCCGGCGTTGATGGAGGCTTCGAGCAGGCGGGTCGCGCCGGGGGCGTCGGCGGAGATGAGCAGTGCGAGGGCGG
>JAFLCM010000328.1 GCA_017303565.1 Planctomycetota bacterium | reverse complement strand
GGGCGAGGGGCTCGGCGATCCAGGAGAGGGCGGGGGGCAGGTAGGCGCAGTAGATCTCGCCGACCGGCTGACCGGTGGTCATCTCGTAGGAGTCAACGAGGGGCTTGAGGTCGCGGCCGATGGCGCGGACAAACTTGCTGGCGCGGAGCAGCAGCTCGTCATCGGCGTGCTGGAGGCGGTCGCGCACCTCGGCGGCGTCCTTCAGCTCGAATTCCTTGCTGGCGGCCTGGACGATGGAGGCGAAGCCGTGGCGCACCGGGCCGGGGGTGCTCACACCCTCCTTGCCGAGAATGTAGGCGGTGGTGTGCTCCTGCTCGATGACGACGACGACGGTGGCGCGCTTGTCGTTGTGGCGCGCCTTGAAATCCGCGAGGGCGCCGATGAGCGGCAGCAGGCTCATCTCGAGGCGGGAGGGGAGGAGGCGGTGGTCGAGCAGGCGCTGCTGGACCTGGGGCACGTCGGAGTGGGAGACGCCGCAGAGGAGGGCGGGGCGGGCCATGCCCTCGGCGGCGACCTGGGTGCCTTCGAGGGGGCTGAGGGCGGCGAATTTCCAGCTGGCCGGCTGCTCGATCTTGAACTGCTCCTTGACGAGGTCGGGGAGGTAGTCGGCCTCGGCCAGCCGGCGGGCCTGGATGCTCTCGCGCTGGAGGAGGGCCTCGGGCGGGGCGAAGCCGCCGATGCAGGGGACCCAGGACTTGGCCTTGTCGAAATTCTGGTCGAGCCACGAGCGCAGGCCGGCATCGTCGTGCGAGTCGAACTCCGCGGCGGCCTCGATGACCACGGGCCCGCTGTCGGGCCGGTCGAGGGCGGCCGCGAGGATCTGATAGGGGTTAACCTCGATCAACAGGCTGTGCCGGGTGTTGCGTTGGTTGAAAATCACGGAAAGTGGCGCGCTAGGCGGGGGTTAATCAGGGTCTGGCGCAGGCGTCAAGGCGTCCGCCGGGGATGCCGGAGACAGGAACATCGGGAACCCGGGGAAAATGCTGGGCCGACCGGACGATTCAGCCGAGGAACTCACGCAGATGGGCGGAGAGGAATTCGTAAACGATGGAACGGGGCGCAGCGTAGAACACCCGGATGCGGCCCGCGTGATGACGGAGGCCGGCGAGTTCTTCGCGGAGCGGCTTGGTGTCGCCCAAGGGCAGGGCGGCCAGCGCGGCCCTGGCCCGACGCCGGGTTTCCGGGGCGAGGGTGCGGAGATAGTCGCGGACCTCCTCCCGGATGACGACCTCAGTCTTCAATCGAGGAGAGCGGATAATATCGGCCCTTGCCGGCCTTTTCCTTCTTCAGCGCGGCCATGAATTTCGGGTCAGCCAGCAGTTCCATCGTCTCAATCATGCCACCGAGGCGCTCGGCGGAAATGACGTGAACCACGGGACGCTCGTGTCGGGTGATGGTGACGAGGGCTCCCGATTCGGCGGCGCGGACCGCCGCCGCGGTGGCGCGCTGCAGTTCGCGGACGCTGTATGTATCTTTCATGCCGGAAAGCTGTATTCCATCGGAAGGGGAGTCAATCCAGCTGGCCGACAGCGAGGTGTCCGCCGCCGCTCAGGGCAGCGTGACCGTCGCGCCCAGTGAGACCTTCTACTCCCCCAACCAGATCTCCACCGTCCACCTGCCGTTCCTCGCGAACTTCAGCGCCGGCTTCAACGGCAGCGGACAGACCTGGGACCCCGCATTCCTCGCCTGGAACGGCGTCGGAACCTACTCCGGCCCCATCTACAACCACCTCATCAGCACCAACAACCTCGGCTACGCCGGCGGCATGCCCCAGGGCCTCTACGGCTCCAACATCTTCGGCCCCGGCGGCCAGTCCTCGATCATCCTGTCCTACGCCGACGCCACCGGCGCCACACGCTCCCAAGCCGCGACCTACGCGATCAACGTCGTCCCGACCCCCGGCACCGCGGGCGCACTCGCCCTCGGCGCCCTCACGCTGCACCGCCGCCGCCGCAACTGAGCGCCGCGGCATCCACCCGGATGGGCTTCACGATCTCGACCTCTCCAGCATGTCATCGCACGCGCAAGCCGCATGCCCGATAACCGCCCCGCCGTCCACCGCACAGCCGATTGCGACGTGTCCAGGTCGTGCTAGGTTGAGTCTCGCACAGAAGGAGACTCACCCATGAACAGCGTGAATCTGTGGATCGGTGCGGCGTTGCTGCTCGCGAACGCCGTCGCCGCGTCGGCCGGCGTCATCCAGTTCCTCGCCACCGATGGGAACCGCCTCTACCGCGGCGACCTCTCCGGCAACGTTGAGCCGTTCATCACGCTCACCGCCCCGGTGCAGTCGCTGACGCGTGTGCCCGAGGGGTACAGCACCGCCGGCGCCAACGCCGGGGACATCATTGCCACCGCCGCCGATCCCACCAACGGCCAGTGGCGCGTCTTCCGCCTCGACGATCCCTTCGGGACACCGACGCTCACCCAGATCGGTACAACCACCTTCGGCGTCGGCTCGATCGCGTTCGCGCCCTCGGGCATCTACGCCGTCAACGACTCGGCGAACCCACTGCGCGTGTCACGCCTCAGCGCCGCCGATTTCAGCGTCCAGCAGAACCTCTCCACCGGCGTGTCGATCTCCGGCGGCGGCGGCATCGCCCACGATCCCGCCGCCAACACGTTCTACCTCACGGACACCACCAACAACCGCCTGCTCCGCTGGGGCCCAGGCGGCAACGCCACCGCCATCGGACCCACGGGCGTCGGCTTCAGCAACAACGGTCTCGAGTTCCTCAACGGTTCGCTCTACGGCGCGCTCCGCCTCGACTCCGCAGGCACCCAGATGCGCGTCGGCACCTTCGATACCCAGACCGGCGCGTTCACTCACTCGGTCACCATCACCGGCATCCAGGGCAATGGCACCGGCTTCGTCACCATCCCGACGCCCAGCGCCGCGGGCGCACTCGCCCTCGGCACCTTCACCCTGCGCCGCCGCCGCGCCTGAGCCCGGAACCCAAGCGCACGCAAGACTCAAGCCCCAAGCCCCAAGCCCCAAGACCCAACCCCTACAGCACCTCGTCCCGCCGCAGCCCCGCCCGGTTCCTCGACGCGGGCGTCTGTTCTTCCGCCTCGCGCGCCTTGAGGTCGCCCGGGCGCTCCCACGCCACGCGCGGCGCATCGCCCCACAGCATCTCGATGTCGTAGTACAGCCGCGTGTCCGCCTCGAACAGGTGCACCACCACGTCCACGAAGTCCAGGTACACCCACTTCGCGTTCGGCTCCTTCAGGTTGTGCCGGTACAGCCGCATCGACCGCTTCTCGGCGAGGTCGTCCACGTGCTCGCCCGACGACCGCATCTGCCGGTCCGACGAGCCGGTGCCCACCACGATGAAGTCCGTCACCTGGCTCCGCCCGCGCACGTCCATCAGCACCACGTCGCGGCACTTGTCGTCCGCGAGCGTGCGCGCGGCGTCGATCGCGAACCCCCTGGCCGCTTCCTGCTGCCCGGGACGCGTGCCTTCGGCAACGCGCTCCTTCTCGACGATCGCCGGCGCGGTCACCGCCGCCTCGGCGGCGCGCGAGCCCGACTTCTTCGCCGTCTTCTTGCCCCCGGCTTTCGGCGCGGCCTTGGACGCCGACTTCGCGCCGCCACCACCGGGCTTGGAAGCAGACTTCCCGCCGGACTTCGACCCTCCGGTCTTCACGGGGGCCTTCGTCGAACGCCGCTTGGGATCAGGACTCGCCATAGGGCCAACGGTAGCAGTCGGGTCAGCGCCGCGGCGGATCGAGCCACCTGTCCATCCTCAGATCGTCCAGCGTCAGGTCCGGCCACACCCGCCGCGCCTGCTCGAACCAGTGCTCCACGATCACCGGCCCCGAGACCCCGCCGCCTCCCGCACCCCGCGGGCTCTTCACCGAGACCTCACCTT
>JAFLCM010000327.1 GCA_017303565.1 Planctomycetota bacterium | reverse complement strand
CAAGGGCCGCCGTCCGAAGACCCGCGGCATGGCCATGCACCACGGGTTGCACCCGATGGGCGGCGGCTCGGGCCGCAGCAAGGGCAACCGCCCGCCCGTCAGCCGCACCGGCGTCCCCGCCAAGGGCGGCCCGACCCGCAACAAGAAGAAGTTCAGCAGCGAGCTCATCATCCGCCGCCGCTACAGCAAGCGTTTCGGCCAGCTCCACTGAGTCAGCCGTCAGGCATCACGCATCAGGCATCGGTAAGAACCGCAAGGCATCAAGGCATCAAGTCCGGCGCACAGCGCACCGCGCGAGGCGCAACGCGAATCCCCGACCCAGGACCCTCCCCATGACTCGTTCGCTCAAAAAAGGCCCCTACGTCGACGAGCGCCTCTACATGCGGGTTGAGAAGCTCAACCAGCAGAACAAGCGCGAGCCGCTGAAGACCTGGCGCCGCGCCTGCACCATCGTCCCCGAGTTCATCGGGCACACCTTCAAGGTGCACAACGGCAAGGGCTTCATCGATGTCTTCGTCACCGAGGACATGGTCGGTCACAAACTCGGCGAGTTCTCGCCCTCCCGCTCGTTCAAGGGCCACACGAACAAGAAGGAAGGCGTCGCCGCCGCGTAACACCCGGTTTCCGGCGAGCAGCAAGCGACCAGCGCACCCTCACCCACGATCCACCACCCCTCGGGCGTCGAGGCCCGGAGCACGACACGTGATCATCAACCCCACCAAACTGAAGAACGCGGCCAAGGCGGCCAACGCCGACCCGCAGGCCCTCGCGGCCTCCCTGCCCAAGCCCAGCAGCCGGCGCAAGCAGGACGAGATCGCGCTCAAGAAGGTGACCAACTGGATGAACGGGCGCAACCACCCCCGCGTCAAGCCCGCGGAGGTCGCTGCCCTCGCCGGCGCGCTGGGCGTCGAGCCCCGCTCGCTCGTGCGGTTCACCCACACCAGCCGCTTCGTCCGCTCCGCCCCGCGGAAGGCCCGCCTGGTCGCCGACCTGGTCCGCGGCAAGCGCGTCGACGAGGCCCAGGCCCTGCTCGAGTTCAGCCCCAAGCGCGCCGCCGTAGTGGTCCGCAAGGCCCTCAGCGCGGCCATCGCCCAGGCCGAGCAGAACGACGCCGCCATCGATCAGCTCTTCATCACCGAGAGCAAGGTCGACGACAGCGTCCGCATCAAGCGCTTCCAACCCAAGGACCGCGGTCGCGCCCACCCGATCATCAAGCGCACCTGCCACATCACCATCGGCGTCGAGGAAAGGGCCTAATCCATGGGACAAAAGACCCACCCGTTCGGTCTCCGCGTCGGCATCACCGAGGCCCACAAGAGCCGCTGGTACGCCCCCAAGGCGCTCTACGGCGAGCTCCTGGTTGAGGACTACAAGATCCGCCGCTTCATGGACAAGCGCCTCAACCGCACCCCGCCGTTCGCCGCGGTGTCGGACATCCACATCGAGCGCACCCGCGAGGAACTCAAGGTCATCGTCAAGACCGCCCGCCCCGGCCTGGTCATCGGCCCCAAGGGTGCCGAGGTCGAGAAGATCACCAGCGAGCTCCAGTACATGACCGGGCGCAAGGTCTCGATCTCGATCCTCGAGATCCGCAACCCCGACCTTGATCCCCAGCTCATCGCCGAGGCCGTCGCCGAGCAGCTCAAGAAGCGGGCCTCGTACCGTCGCGTCGTCAAGATGCGGGCCGAGGCTGCGCTGCAGGCCGGCGCCAAGGGCGTCCGCGTCCTGCTCGCCGGGCGTCTGGGCGGGGCCGAACTGGCCCGCCGCCTGGATACCCGCATGGGCAGCATGCCCCTCAGCACCTTCCAGGCCAACGTGCAGTACGGCTTCGGCGAGGCCTTCACTTCCTACGGCGCCATCGGCGTCAAGGTGTGGGTCTACAAGGGCATGTACGCCGAGGGCGTGAGCGAGGAAGAGGGCGTCTCCAACGCCGCCGGCGCCCGCCCGCGTGCCCGCGGCCGCCGCTGATCCGACATCAACGAACCCGAGTTTCGAGCCCAAGCAACAAGCCCCTTAAGACCGAGAACGAGGCGAACCAATGCCCCGGATGCCAAAGCGAGTCAAGTTCCGCAAAGAGATGCGCCGCGTGCGCGACCGGAAGGCCACGAAGGGCAACTACGTGGCGTTCGGCGACTTCGGCCTCCAGGCCCTCGAGGGCTGCTGGATGACCGCCCGCCAGCTCGAGGCGGGCCGCGTCGCCAGCCAGCACTTCCTCAAGCGCCAGGGCAAGATCATCATGCGCGTTTTCCCGGACAAGCCCATCTCGAAGAAGCCGCTGGAAACCCGAATGGGCACCGGCAAGGCCGACGTCGAGTACTGGGCCGCTCGCGTCCGCCCCGGCACCCTCATCTTCGAGGTCGCCGGCGTGACCGAGGATATCGCCAAGCAGGCGCTCGTCCGCGTCGCGATGAAGATGCCGGTCCGCTGCCGTTTCGTCCGCCGGCGCGTCGCCGTCTAAGGCCTTCCGCTCCGACCCGGCGCCCCGCACCCGAACGAACGATCCACGAAGGAACGATCCAGCAAGGAACGACCCATGAAGCCCGCGGAAGTCCGCAAGATGACAGATGAGGAACTCGCTTCGGAGGTGCAGAGCCTCCGCAAGAAGATCTACGACCTGCGTTGCCAGGTCGCGACCGACAAGATCGAGGACCCCAGCCAGTTCAAGAAGACGCGGCGCGACATCGCCCGCATGCTGACCGAAACGACCGCCCGCCGGAAGGTGAAGGCATGAGCCCAGCGACCACCACCAAGTCCACCGCCAAGAAGACCCCCGCCAAGCAGCCCGACGCCAGCGTCAAGGGCACGCAGATCGGCGTGGTCGAGTCCGACAAGCGCCACCAGACGCGCCGCGTCGTCGTCTCGTTCCTGGCCCAGCACGCCAAGTACGGCAAGTACATCCGCCGACGCACCGTGCTCCACGTCCACGACGAGGCCAACGAGAGCCGCACCGGCGACCGCGTCGAGGTCGCTCCCTGCCGCCCCATCAGCAAGACCAAGTTCTTCCGCCTTGTCCGCGTGATCGAACGCGGCGCCGTCGACGCCGCCTGATCCCACGGAACCCGTTCTCTCCCCGGCCCCCGCCGATGAAGCGGTGCCCGGACCAGACCCCGAGACTCCCATGCTCCAAGCCGAATCACGATGCGATGTGGCGGACAACTCAGGCGCGAAGGTCGCCTACGTCATCCGCGTCCTGGGCAACTCCACCGCTCGCGGCAAGTTCACCCGCCGCACCGCCGGCATCGGCGACGTCTGCGTCTGCTCGGTGAAGCGGGCCATCCCCGGCGCCGACGTCAAGGCCGGCGACATCGTCAAGGCCGTCGTCGTCCGCACCTCGAAGGAAACCCGCCGCCCCGACGGCTCATACGTCCGCTTCGACCGCAACGCCGTCGTCCTTCTCAACGCCGACGAGAGCCCCAAGGGCACCCGAATCTTCGGCGCCGTCGCCCGCGAGCTGCGCGACAAGGGCTTCATGAAGATCGTCTCTCTTGCCACGGAGGTTGTGTAACCCATGCCCGCCCACGTTCGCAAAGGCGACGACGTCATCATCACCGCGGGCCAGTTCCGCGGCCAGACCGGCAAGGTCCTCTCCGTTGACCCCGGCGCCCAGCGCGTCGTCGTCAAGGGACCCGGGATCCGCGGCGTCGTCCGAACCGTCAAGCCCACCCGCATCAACCCCAAGGGCGGACAGGTCGAGGTCGATCGCGACTTCCACATCTCCAACGTCAGCCCCGTCGCCGACGGCAAGGCCACCCGTGTCCGCTTCACGGTCAAGAGCGACGGCTCCAAGGTCCGCGTCGCGGCCCGCAACGGCGCCGAGCTCTCGGTCCTCCGCCGCGCCGACAAGGGCGCCAAGAAGGCCAAGCCCGCCGCCAAGGCCGCCGGCG
>JAFLCM010000326.1 GCA_017303565.1 Planctomycetota bacterium | reverse complement strand
GCCCGCGGGCGTGCGGCTGCTCCACGGCCCCGACGCGGCCCGCGACCTCGTCGAGCGCATCGACGCGGACATCGTGGTCGGCGCGATGGTCGGCTCGGCGGGCGTGCCCGCGACGATCGCTGCGCTCCGCAAGGGCGCGGACGTCGCGCTGGCCAACAAGGAGACCCTGGTCGCCGCCGGCGAGATCGTGACGAAGATCGCCAAGGAGTCGGGCGCGCGGCTGCTGCCGGTCGATTCCGAGCACTCGGCGATCTGGCAGTGCCTGTCGGGGCGTGAGGGCGGGCACATCGCGCCGCCGTGCGCGCTCGAGGCCGGCGTTCGGCGCCTGATCCTGACCGCTTCGGGCGGCGCGCTCCGCCACAAGAACCGGCACGAGACCTACCACGCGAGCGTGGAGGACGCCCTGGCCCACCCCAACTGGGCCATGGGCGCGAAGGTCACCATCGACTCCGCCTCGCTCACCAACAAGGCCCTGGAAGTGATCGAGGCCCACTGGCTGTTCGGGCTGAGCGCCGACCGCATCGGCGTCGTGATCCACCCGCAGTCGATCGTCCACTCCTTCGTCGAGTTCGCCGATTCCAGCGTGCTGGCGCAGCTCGGCGCCCCGGACATGAAGACGCCGATCCACTACGCGCTGGTGTTCCCCGCGCGGGTCGAGGGCTGCTCGCGCCGCCTCGACTTCGGAGCGCTCTCGCGCCTCGATTTCGAGGAACCCGACACCGAGCGCTTTCCCGCGCTCGCCCTGGGTTTCCGCGTGGTCCGCGAGGGCGGCACCAGCGGCGCGGTCTTCAACGGCGCCAACGAGGCCGGCGTCGAGGCCTTCATCCAGAAAAAGATCCCCTTCGGACGCGTCGCGGAACTCAGCCGCGAGGCGATGGACGCGGTGGGGGCCTCCCCCATGCGAGACCTGAGCGACGCCGAGGAAGCCGACCGCGAAGCCCGACGCTTCGTGAGCGCCGCCCTCGCGTCCAGCCCCGTGGCGCGCTGAGCCGCGCCCGTCTCACGACTCCCAACGAATCGAGAACAGAGCCAACATGGCATTGAAGTACAAATCGAGACTCCTCGCCCACCTCGGGCACGACACCTACACCCCCGCGCCGCCCGAGCAGGTGGCCCGCGACCTCCGCATCCCCACCGACGACTTCCCCGAGTTCATGGCCGCCGTGAAGTCGCTCGCCGCCGCCGGCGACATCGAATACTCCAAGGACCACTCCATCACCCTCCCCAAGATGGGCGACGAGGTGGTGGGCGTCCTCCGCAAGAACCAGAAGGGCTTCGGCTTCATCCAGCCGCTCAAGCCGACCGCTCACGGCGACCTCTTCGTTCCGCCCGAGGCCATGCTCGACGCGCTCTCGGGCGATACCGTCAAGGCCAAGGTCGTCCGCTCGCGCCGCGGCGACGACGGACGCTCCCCTTTTACCGGCGTCATCGTCGAGGTCATCGAGCGCCGGCGCACCACCTTCACCGGCGAACTCCGCAAGCAGGGCAACCTCTGGCTGGTTCACCCCGACGGCAAGGTGCTCACCAAGCCCGTGGTCATCCGCGACGCCACCAGCAAGAACGCCCGCGAGGGCGACAAGGTGTCGTTCGAACTCACCACCCACCCCGAGGGCGACCAGCTCGGCGAGGGCGTCATCACCAAGGTCCTCGGCGAGGCCGGCAGTCCCGGCGTCGAGACCGCCGGCGTCATCGAGGCCTTCAACCTCCCGGGCGAGTTCCCCGAAGCGTGCGTCGAGCAGGCCCGGCGCGCCGCGACGAAGTTCGACGCCGAAATCAAGGACGCCGACAGCGGCAGCCCTCCCAAGGGCTTCGACCCCGACGTGCGGCTCGACCTCCGCAACGAGTACATCATCACCATCGACCCGCCGGACGCGAAGGATTACGACGACGCGATCAGCATCGAGCGCATCGAGGCCGACCACCCGGAGAACCGCACCGGGCGGCTGCTGTGGCGTCTGGGCGTCCACATCGCTGACGTTGCGCACTTCATCGAGCCGGATTCGCCGCTGGACGTCGAGGCCAGGGACCGCGCCAACAGCGTGTACCTGCCCCGGCTCGTCATCCCCATGCTGCCCGAGAACCTCTCGAACGGCATCTGCTCGCTGCAGGAGGGCGTGCCGCGGTACTGCAAGACCGCGTGGATGGACTACGACGACCACGGCGCCGTCCGCGCCGAGGGCTACTCCCAGACCATCATCAAGTCCGCCAAACGCCTGACGTACATCGAGGCCCAGGCGCTCATCGACGGCGACGAGGAGAAGGCCAAGCAGCACGCCCGCACCGAGCCGGTGTATACGCAGCGCCTCAAAGACACGCTGCAGATGATGAACCACCTCAGCCGGCGCATCCGCGACCGGCGCCGTCGCGCCGGCATGATCCACCTCGAACTGCCCGAGGTCGAGCTGGTCTTCGACGAGCAGACCGGCAAGGTCGTCGACGCCCGGCCCGAGGACGATTCCTACACGCACACGCTCATCGAGATGTTCATGGTCGAGGCCAACGAGGCGGTCGCCCGCCTGTTCGCGAAACTGAACGTCCCGGCCCTGCGCCGCATCCACCCCGAGCCGATTCCCGGCGCGTTCGACAACCTGTCGGAGGTGGTGAAGGTCGCGGGCTTCCGCATCCCCAAGAACCCGACGCGCGAGCAGTTGCAGGCGCTGCTCGACGCCACCAAGGGCACCGCCGCCGCCCCCGCGGTCCACATGGCGGTCCTTCGCACCATGACCCGCGCCGAGTATTCGCCCGCCGATGTCGGGCACTTCGCCCTCGCCAGCGACGCGTACTCGCACTTCACCAGCCCCATCCGGCGCTACCCCGACCTGACGGCGCATCGCTCCCTGGCGGAGTATCTGACGCGCACCAAGAACGGGCGGGCCCGCCCCAAGTGGGACGACGACAAGGCCTGGGCCGCGCTGGGCAAGGCCATGCGCGAATCGCCGATGTGCCCGCCCGAGCACGACCTGATCCTCATCGGGCAGAACTGCAACTACCGCGAAGAGAACGCCCAGGAGGCCGAGCGCGAGCTCAGACAGTTCCTCGTCCTTCAACTCATGGAAGAGAAGATCGGCGAATCGTTCCCGGCGCTGGTCACCGGCGTCACCGGCGCCGGCGTGTTCGTCCGCCTCGACAAGTTCCTCGCCGAGGGCCTCATCAAGACCGAGGACCTGCCGGTTCCTTCAGGCGGAGCGTCCGCCGGCGGGTTCGGCGGCAAGCGCGCCATCTGGCAGGTCGACCGCAAGTCCGGCACCATGATCGAACGCAACAGCGGGCGCTCGTTCTCCATGGGCGACCGCCTCGAAGTGACCATCGTCGCCGTCGACCTGCAGCGTCGCCAGATGGAACTCACTGTCACCGACCCCGAGCGCCGCGCCGCCGGCAAGACCAAGAAACTCGCCTCCGCGCTCCGCTTCGGCGAGCTCGAAGACGAGCGCGAGGGCGGCCTCGGCTCCACCGGCGCCGACCGCCGCGCCGCCCGGAGCAAGTCGCGCGACCGCAACAAGCAGGACTTCCGCCAGGACCGCAAGAACAAGGGCAAATGGTGAACGACCCCCTCGAACAGCAGTCCCCGCGCGATCAGGCCCTCGCCGCCTCAGCGCCCGTCGATCCCCTCGACGACACCGGCGACGACACCGAGTACGAAGCGGACGAACCGCTCGCGCCCGGCGCGGCCCGGCCCGTCGGCGCCGTGGTGACGGGCTTCCTTGACCTGCCCGCCCGGACCGAGGGCCGCGTCCGCCAAATGGAGAACGACCGCCTGGTCGTCGCCGAGCGCGACCCGATCCTCCCTGCCGTCCTCGTGCAGTCGTACCCGCTGCGCCACGGCGTCGAGGTCACGGTCGAGGTTCTGGAGAAGCGTCCGAACCGTCGGCGCCGCGGCGGCGGGCGC
>JAFLCM010000325.1 GCA_017303565.1 Planctomycetota bacterium | reverse complement strand
ATCGGCATCGGGCTCGGCGCGATCGGAACCGCCAGCCGCGCCCTCGTCGGCGTCATGACACCCACCGCCAAAACCGCCGAGTTCTTCGGCCTCTGGGGGCTCAGCCTCAAGGGCGCGGGCGCCATCGGCCCGCCCATCTACGGCCTCGCCGCTCACGCCATGGGCCAGCAGAAGGCCATGCTCCTGGTCGCCGGCTTCTTCGTCCTCGGCCTCATCGGCATGGCCTTCGTCAACCCGACGAAGGGCCGCCACGCCGCCGAGGCGTACGAGGCCTCCCACGGACGCTGATCGCCCTCCCCTCCTCCCCCTGCGCTTAGCCCGTCCGCCCCGCCGCGGGCTTCCGCCGACGACGGTTGTCCATCTCGATCACATCCTCGATGTGCTCCTGCGCCCACCGACACAGCGCCCCCAGCGGGTTGAGCAGCGTCCGCCCCAACGGCGTCAGCGAGTACTCCACCTTCGGCGGCACCACCGGGTACACCTTCCGCTCCACCAACTTGTCGTGCTCGAGGTTCCGCAGCGTCTGCGTCAGCATCTTCTGCGACACCCCGCCGATCTCGCGCTTCAGTTCTCCGAACCGCATCGTCTTCTTGTCGAGCTTGTGGATGATCAAGACCGTCCACTTGTCGGCGATGCGCTCCAAAATGATCTGCGACGGGCACCGCTCGTTGAAGACCGACGGCACGCCGTGCGAGACCGCCGTGCCATTCGTGGCGGCGGGCGTCGACCTCGGCGCCGCCTTCACCGGTTCTTCGACCGTGACGAGGGGTTTTTTCCTGGCCTTGAGTTGGGACATGTCAAACTCCATCACGCGGTCTTGGATGTTCACCGGTCACCGGAAGGTGCGAGCCGCCCCTTTGGTCACTATCCGGTGACTACTGCACCGATTTGTGCGTACTTCCCCACCCAGCACTCTAGGCCTACTCTCCGCGTCCTGTCACCGGCGGTGACTGAAGGCATCGAACGGCAATCCCCGATCCCTCCCCCGCCGCACCCGGAGAGCCCATGAAGCAGTTCCAAGGCAAGACCGCACTCGTCACCGGCGGCACCAGCGGCATCGGACGCGTCACCGCCCTCGCACTCGCCGACGCCGGAGCCAACGTCGTCATCACCGGACGCCGCGCCCCCGAGGGCGAGAAAGTCGCCCAGGAGATCGCCTCCCGCGGCGTGAAGTCCCGCTTCGTCCGCGGCGACATCACCGACGAATCCCACGTCAAGGCCGCCGTCGACGCCGCCGCCACCATCGGCAACGGACTCAACTTCGCCTTCAACAACGCCGGCATCGAGGTCACCGGACCCATCACCGAGGCCACCGTCGAGCAGTACCGCACCTGCTTCGACATCAACGTCCTCGGCGTGCTGCTCAGCCTCAAGCACGAGATCCCCGCCCTTCTCAAGTCCGGCGGCGGCAGCATCGTCAACAACGCCTCCATCGCCGGACGCATCGGCATGCCCGGCGCCGGCGTCTACATCGCCAGCAAGCACGCCGTCATCGGCCTCACCAAGACCGCCGCCATGGAAGTCGCCAAGCAGAACATCCGCGTCAACAGCGTCTCCCCAGCCGCCATCGAGACCGACATGTTCGACCGCTTCACCGGCAACCGCAACCCCGACGCCGTCGGCTACATGACCTCCCTGCACCCCATCGGCCGCACCGGCCGACCCAACGAGATCGCGAGCCCCGTCCTGTTCCTCTTCTCCGACGCCGCCTCCTTCATCACCGGCCACGACCTCCTCGTCGACGGCGGCCTCTGCGTCCCGTGAGCAGGTCCGCGACGGTCGTCCGCATCTCCGTTCTGAGTTCTGAGTTCTGAGACTTCTACATGACCACCACCCCCGCCGCCGTCGTCGACGCCCTCCGCTGGCGCTACAGCACCAAGAAGTTCGACCCCGCCCGCAAGGTCGCCCCCGACGTCTGGAACGCCATCGAGCAATCGCTGGTGCTCTCGCCGTCGTCCTTCGGCCTCCAGCCCTGGAAGTTCTTCGTCATCACCGACCAGAAGATCAAGGACCAGTTGCCGCCGATCAGCTGGAACCAGACGCAGCCGAAAGACTGCTCGCACATGGTCGTGCTCGCCGCCCGCAAGACCATCAACGCCGCCGACGTCAACCGCTACATCGACCGCATCGTCCAGGTCCGCGACATCCCCGGCGACCCCATGCGCGGCTACAAGGACATGATGCTCGGCATCGTGAACTCGATGCCCGCCGCCGACCTCGACACCTGGTGCGCCAAGCAGGTCTACATCGCGCTCGGCTTCCTCTTGGAGACCTGCGCCCTCCTCGGCGTCGACGCCTGCCCGATGGAGGGCATCGTCGCCCCCGAGTACGACAAACTCCTGAAACTCCCCGAGCAGGGCTACACCGCCGTGGTCGGCTGCCCCGTCGGCTACCGCGCCGCCGACGACAAGTACGCCGCCTACCCGAAGGTCCGCTTCGAAACCAAAGACGTCATCGTGCACATGTGAGCGCCCGACGCCGTGCCACTGAAGCCGGTCCTCCGGCTTCAGTGCCGCAGGTTCACGCAACGACAGGAGTTCTCGCGGGCCCGCGGGCGGGGCTTCGGAGTCACGGCTCACTCAACCACTCAACCACTCGACCACTCCCTCATGCCCGACCTCTTCACCCCGCTCCCCCTCGGGCCGATCACGCTGAAGAACCGCGTGCTCATGGCCCCGCTCACGCGCTGCCGCGCGCAGCCCGACGCCTCGCCCGGCGACCTCGCACCGCTCTACTACAGCCAGCGCGCCGGCGCGGGACTCATCATCTCCGAGGCCACCTGCATCGCCCCGGAGGCCCACGGCTACCCGACCACGCCCGGCATCTACACCCCGGCCCACGTCACCGCCTGGCGCCGAGTCACAGACGCCGTCCACGCCGCAGACGGCCGCATCTTCTGCCAACTCTGGCACGTCGGACGCTACAGCCACCCGGACTTTCAGCCCGGCGGCGCCCTCCCCGTCGCGCCCAGCGCCATCAACCCGGGCGGCACCTGCCGCACACCTTCGGGCCCCAAGCCCCGCGTCACGCCCCGCGCCCTCGACACCCACGAAATCCCAGAGATCATCGACCAGTACCGCCACGCCGCCGCCTGCGCGCTCGACTCCGGCTTCGACGGCGTCGAACTCCACGGCGCCAACGGCTACCTCCCGGAACAGTTCCTCCGCGACGGAACCAACACACGCACCGACCGCTACGGCGGCTCGCTCCTCAACCGCTCACGCTTCATGCTCGAAGCCGCCGAGGCGATCATTTCCATCTGGGGCAACCACCGCGTCGGCGTCCGACTCTCACCCGCGGGCGCCCACGGCGAAGCCGACGATTCCAACCCCCTCGCCACCTACTCCCACATCGTCAAAGAACTCTCGCGCCTCGGCGTGGTCTACCAGCACATCATGGAGCCATGGGGCGACGACGACCTCAAGGACCTCACCGCCGCGGTCTTCAGGCCCCTCGTGAACGGCGCCCTCATCACCAACGCCAACTTCAACTACGAAAAAGCAACCGCCTACGTGCGGGACGGCCTCGCCGACGCCGTCGCCTTCGGCAAGGCCTACATCTCCAACCCCGACCTCGCCGAGCGCTTCCAACGCTTCGGCAAAGACGCGCCCATCACGCCCTGGGACACCTCAACGTTTTACACCACGGGCGAACGCGGCTACACCGACTACCCCGCGCTCCCGCCCGATGCGCCGCCCCGGTGAACCATGCCCGCGTGGTACCATCGGCGCGACACGGAACAACACCGTCGGGGCACGACGGCGCCACCACCATCCGGAGCGACCACATGAAGAGCGACACCGACGCTTCCGCCACCCGCCCCCTCTCCCGCCGCGCCATCTTGGCCGCCGCCGGCGCTTCCGGCGCGGCCCTCGCCCTCCACCGCTCCGCATTC
>JAFLCM010000324.1 GCA_017303565.1 Planctomycetota bacterium | reverse complement strand
ATCGACGGGAAGGACGTGGACCTGGCCCAGTACAAGGGGAAGGTGGTTCTGGTCGTGAACGTGGCGAGCAAGTGCGGGTACACGCCGCAGTACAAGGGCCTGCAGAAGCTGTTCGAGGAGAAGAAGGAGTCGGGGCTGGTGATCCTGGGGTTCCCGGCGAACGAGTTCGGGGGTCAGGAGCCGGGGAGCGACGCGGAGATCAAGCAGTTCTGCCACGACAAGTACTCGGTGACGTTCCCGATGTTCGGGAAGATCAGCGTGAAGGGTGCGAACCAGCACCCGCTGTACAAGAAGCTGAGCGCGCAGCCGGCGCCGATCGGGGGCGAGCCGCGGTGGAACTTCACGAAGTTCCTGGTGGACCGGTCCGGGAACGTGGTGGCGCGGTACGACTCGAAAGTGGCCCCCGAGGACAAGGCGCTGCGGGCGAAGATCGAGGAGCTGCTCGGCGCGAAGTGAGGCGGCGTGACCGCGATCGGCGCGGCGCCCGGGTGCTGATTCCCGGGCGAGCGGGGTTGTGGCGGATAACCGAGGTCCGATTGCGCGTTTCCGTGGCGCAGGACTACCCCGCGTTCCGTGCGGCGGGGTGATTTCACTGGCGGATGCTCAAGGCTGGGGTAGATTCCCCTTGAGGTTCGACATGAAACACAGAGATGGCATCTTCCGGGTCGCTGGGGTTCTCGCGCTGAGCCTGGCGGCGTTCATGGGGTCTTCGGGGTCGCCGGCGACGGCGAAGGTCGAAGAAGGCTCGAATCTGGGTGCTGGGCCGGCGCTGGCCCGCGGGATGCTGATCCCGGCCCGGATCCGTCTGATCGTTCGGATCAATCCCAGCCGGTGCGCGTGAGGCCGAGCCGCTGTTTGTCAGGAAGTGGCCGCGGGGGTGATCTCGGCGAGTTTGCCCGCCGGGGACCGGCGGGGTACGCGGGTGCGGTGGCCCGTACCCGGATGCGGTGGCGTCGTGGTGCGCGGATTCGGGAGCCGTAACCGACAAAAACGACCGAGGCGGGCCGGTGTGGCCCGCCTCGTTTCGTTGTGTGGCGCTGTTGGGGCCGAATCCCGGCCCCGAGGATCGATTCGGTTCGAAACGCGAAACTTCGAGACTCGATTCGTTGACTTCTTCGTTGATCGGTCCCTTGTGGGGCCGATCGGCTCGGAAGCCGCCGATCCGCAGGCTTACTTCTTGGAAGCCTTCTTGCGGGACTTCTTGGCGGTCTTCTTCGCAGCTTTCTTCGCACGCTTCTTGGCCATGAGAGCCTCCTGTACAAGTTCGGAGCTTGGAGGACGTGTGACAGTCGGTCAGCGCCACGTTGTGTCACAACAGTCGGACTGTACCTGTATCGGAGCATCCGAGTCAAGAGGTTGAGTGGATTTTGCCGAGAGGGCCACGGGTTGTGGTCGGCGCGTTCGTGTGTTCGATCAGGCGCGCACGCTTGTGGCGCTGCCGCGGAGGCGCGTGACGCACAGCGGGATGACGCCGAGCGCGTGCTCGATTTCGGCTTCGGTGGTGTGGCGCGAGAGGCTGAAGCGGAGCGTGCCGTGGGCGACGGGTTCTTCGAGGCCCATGGCGAGCAAAACCGGCGAAGGATCGAGTGATCCGCTGCTGCACGCGGCGCCGGCGCTGGCGCAGACGGCGCGTTCGCTGAGCAGCAAGAGCAGCGCTTCGGCTTCGAGTCCGGGGAAGGCGATGCTGGTGGTGTTGAAGAGGCGCGGGGAGTGGTGCGCGTTGATGCGTGCGCCGGGGACGAGGCGGGTGAGTTCGTTCTCGAACCGGTCGCGAAGTGCGGCGATCCGCGCGGCATCGTTGGCGTTCTCGATCCATTCGTGCGCGATTGTCACGGCGACGCCCATGCCGAGGATGCCGGGGACGTTCTCGGTGCCGCCGCGGCGGGATTTCTCCTGCGTGCCGGGGGTTTGGGGGATGATGGCGACGCCGCGGCGGATCCAGAGTGCGCCGACGCCCTTTGGCCCGTGGAACTTGTGGGCGGAGAGGCTGAGCAGGTCGCACCAGTCGTTGGCGTCGGAGAGGTCGATGGGGAGTCGGCCGGCGACCTGGGCGGCGTCGGTGTGGAACGGGATGCCGCGGTCGCGGCAGAGGCGGCCGATGGCCTGGACGGGCTGGATGACGCCGGTCTCGTTGTTGGCCCACATGACGGAAACCAGCGCGGTTTCGGGCGAAATCAGGCGGGCCGCGTCCTCGGGTTTGACGGCGCCGTCAGGTCCGATGGGGAGCGTGACGCAGCGGGCGACGCCGCGGCGTTCAAGGTCCGAGATGGTTTCGCGGGCGCACTCGTGCTCGATGGGGGTGGTGACAATGGTGCGTGGCGTGGCGTGCGCGGGGCGGAGCGAGCCGCGGATGGCGAGGGCGACGGACTCGGAGGCGCCGGAGGTGAAGACGATCTCGGCGGGTTTGGCGTTGAGGAGGCGGGCGAGGTCGGCGCGGGCGAGTTCGACGGCGTGGCGGGCGGCCTGGCCGGGGCGGTGGACGCTGGAGGGGTTGTGCCAGTGGTCCGAGAGCGCGGCGCGGACGGCGTCGATGACTTCGGGGAGGGGGCGTGTGGTCGCGTTGTTGTCGAGGTACGCCGTCACGCGGGGAGTCTATGGCTGGCGTCGGTGCGACCCCCTGTGGCCCCGTGGAGCGCAATGAAAAACGCCCGGGGCGCTCCATACAACGCCCCGGGCGCAACATCAGGAGAGGCTGTTCCCCGTCCCTGGGACGGGAACGTGGGGGTGCGGGTGGGAACGAGACGCGACGGGCCTTCGACATCCGCGGCCCGTTTGCCGGCCCGCGATCGATGGTGCAAGGCACGACGATCGCCCCGACGCTTGATCATGCGTTGAGTTGGTTGGGCGAGGAAGCGGTTTGGAGCTTCGGATGGGCGGTGGGTTGGGGCTGTGACGGCGGTCGGGGGTGGCACGGGGTTGCGGCGGGACGGTTCGATAGACTCCCGGACTATGAGCCGTCCAGCCATGCCGACCAGTGCCTCCGCCGCCGCCAGCCCGAGCCTTCGTGCTTTGAACGAGGAGTACCAGAAGATCGAGGGCGATCTGCGGATGGGCGGCGGGGCGAAGGCGATCGAGCGTCAGCACGAGAAGGGTCGGCTGACGGCGCGGGAGCGGATCGAGCGGCTGATCGACCCAGGGGCGCGGTTCTCGGAGTTTGGATTGTGGTCGGCGTATGGGATGTACAAGGAGCACGGCGGCGCGCCGGCGGCGGGTGTGGTGACGGGCGTGGCGGAGGTTCACGGTCGCCCGTGCATGATCATCGCCAACGACGCGACGGTGAAGGCGGGCGCGTTCTTCCCGATGACGTGCAAGAAGATCATCCGGGCGCAGCACGTCGCGATGATGGCGCGGCTGCCGCTCGTGTATCTGGTGGATTCGGCGGGGGTGTTCCTGCCTTTGCAGGAGGACGTGTTCCCGGACACGGACGACTTCGGGCGGATCTTCCGGAACAACGCGGTGATCTCGGCGAGCGGGATCCCGCAGGTGGCGGCGATCATGGGGTACTGCGTGGCGGGCGGCGGGTACCTGCCGGTGTTGTGCGACACGCTGCTGATGACGGAGGGGTCTGGGCTGTACCTGGCGGGGCCGGCGCTGGTGAAGGCGGCGATCGGGCAGGAGATCAGCGATGAGGAGCTGGGCGGTGCGACGATGCACGCGAGCATCTCGGGGACGATCGACTTCAAGGAGAAGGACGATGACGCGTGCCTGAAGCGGCTGCGGAGCCTGATGAGCAGGCATCAGGGGATCGGGGGGGAGAGGCATCAAGGCATCGAGGCATCGGGGCATCGAGGGGAGATGCCCTGGGTTGTTCTGCGATTGCCGATTGCCAATTCCCTATTGCCTATTCCCTCCTCCCGATTGCCTGTTTTTGAGATCGGTTTGGACGAAGGGCTGCCA
>JAFLCM010000323.1 GCA_017303565.1 Planctomycetota bacterium | reverse complement strand
GTGGGAGGCGAGCAGCCCGGGGTCGCGCGTCGAACCGTCGAGGTCCACGTACATCCCGTGCCCGGGGAAGAAATCGAAGTACCCGCTGCCGATCAGGTCCACCGTGCCGCCGGTGACCGTCCAGTTGCGGAAGCCGTTGAAGTTCAGCACGCCGACGCCGGAGTGGTCGGTGTCGAACACGTCGTCGAGGATCGGAGACGCCGCGGCCGCCGAGGGAAACACCCCCGCGCCCACCCCAGCGGCACACAACACCCCCAACCATCCGGTGATCATTCGATTCCCGCGCATCGGCGTCTCCTTGCGTGCGGGGGCCCGATCGGACCGCCCGGAACAAAAGCCTCCGATTCGATCGCGGCGTGTGCCAGGCGCCCCGGGTTCGAGGCCCGCACCGCCCGCGTTATCGCCCGTCACAGGCGTCAGCCGTGCCAATGAAAAAGGGGCCGGCCAATCAGGCCGACCCCTCAGGGTTTCAAACGGTCACCGCTCAGCGCCGACGCCGGGACGCGCCCAGCAGCGCCACGCCGCCCAGCGCCACCGCGCCGGGAGCCGGGACCACCGTCGCCGAGAACGTCACCGTCGCGTCGGGTGTGGAGTTGATGAACAAGACGCCGCCGGAGGTGTTGATGTTCGGGTTGGCGTTCCACTGCAGGATCTCGCCGGCGCCGGTGATCGGGCCGAGCGAGGTCGTCATGTCCCAGGTGCCCAACTCGGGGAACAGACGAGGGCCGTTCAGCAGGTCAAGGCCGGTCCCGCCCGCGCGCGAGAAGCCGACCACCTGGCCCAGGTTGTAGACGAACGTCCGCGTGCCGGTCAGGATGTCGAACGTGCCGACGCCCGCGATCGAGATCGACGCCGAAACGTGGTCGATCCAGAAGCCGTCGCCGAACGACTGGGCGGCGGTGGTGTCGCCCGTCGCGGTGATGGTGAAGTTCACCGGCGCGGTCGCGCCGAACGACTGCGTGCCAATCGTCCCCGAGCCGCTGCTTTCGTGGACGAACGTGATCTGAGCCGCCGAAGCCGAACCAGCCACCGCGCCCACGACCGACGCGACCACAGCAATCATCTTCATCATGTCCGATCTCCTCTTCGTGGAGGCCCCGGCCCGCCCCTGGGCGGCAACCGAAACCCCGAACTCCTGTGCGGGAGCAAGCGGTGTGCAATCGCCCGCCCTGGCGGCAACAGCCGCCCGCTCCGATTCTCAAACTACCCCAGAACTGCTCCACCTCCAAGGGGTTTCCACCGGGGCAGGGAGAACTGACGTTCTCGGACCCGCCCCGACGGCCCCAGCACCTCGAATCCGACCCGCGTATCATCCGACCAAAATCCAAACCATGTCTCTCTCCACCCTCTACATCGACTTCAACTCCTACTTCGCCAGCGTGGAGCAGCACCTGCGCCCGGAACTCCGCGGCAGGCCGGTCGCCGTCATCCCCGTCGACACTGACGCGACCAGTGTCATCGCAGCCAGCGTCGAGGCCAAGCGCCACGGCGTGCGCACCGGCACCAAGGTCGGCGAAGCCAAGCGGCTGTGCCCCGGCATCGCCCTCGTGCTGACGCGCACGCGCGAGTATGTCCGCCTGCACCACGAACTTGTCCGCGCCGTCGACGCCGTGATCCCCGTCCACGCCGTTCACTCCATCGACGAGATGTCCTGCCTGCTCGCCCGCGACCAGCGCGAGCCGGACGCCGCCGTCCGCGTGGCGCAGCGCGTGAAGGACTCCATCGCCACCCGGTGCGGCGAGACGCTCCGCTGCTCCATCGGCGTCGCGCCCAACCGCTTCCTCTCCAAGGTCGCCTCCGACATGGTCAAGCCCGACGGCCTGACCGTCATCCGCCGCGAGGACCTGCCCCACGCCCTGCACCGCCTTTCGCTCAGCGACCTGCCGGGCGTCGGCCCCCGCATGCTGGCGCGCCTGAATGCGGCGGGCATCACCAGCGTCGAATCCCTGTGCGCCCGCTCGGAACACGAACTCCGCGTTGTGTGGAAGTCGGTCCTCGCCTCGTTCTGGTTCCGCTGGCTGAAGGGTGAAGAGACCATCGACCTGTTCACCCCCAGCGAGAGCACCCGGCGCAGCATCGGCCACCAGCACGTGCTGCCGCCGCAGCGCCGCACCGAGGAGGGCGCCCGCGCCGTGCTGGTCCGACTGGCGACCAAGGCCGGCACCCGCGCCCGAGCCCTGGGCTACGCCCCCAACGAACTCAGCGTTTGGGCCCGCTTCACCACCGGCGAGAAGTGGCACGACCACGCCCGCCTCAACGCCCGCCGAGACACCCACGCCATCATCGAGGCCATGGCCCGCCTCTGGGACCAGCGCCGGGTTGCCCGAGGTGTCCCGGCCCGCATCGTCGGCGTCACCCTGCACAACCTCGAATCCCCGAACTCCGTGACGCTCCCGCTCTTCGAGGGCGAGCAGCGCCTGAACGCCCTGTGGGAGGCCATCGACAAGGTCAACGCCCGCCTCGGCACGGGGGCCGTCTACCTCGCGTCGATGCAGGAGGCCAAGAAAGCCGCCCAGCCCCGCATCGCGTTCCGGTCGATCCCGGGGGTGGATGATTTCGAGGAGGCGTGAGCACGCTTCGGAAACCGGGGGCTCGTTGTTATGATTGATCGCGTTACGGGCCTTTCCCTCGAGGGCAATCCACCCCTTCCCGGAGGTCGCCATGAAGAAGATCCTGGTCGCGTGCTTGCTCGCGATCATCGCGCTCGCGCCCGCGGCGGCCGGGGGCTCGGGCGTGTTCGACTCGCGCCCGTACGCCGAGGCCAAGGCCGCCGCGAAGAAGGAAGCCAAATGGTTCATCGTCAAAGGCACCGCCGTGTGGTGCGGCCCTTGCAAGCAGATGGAACGCACCACCTGGAAGGACGAGAAGGTCGTCGCGTGGATCGAAAAGCACGCCATCGCGGTGTCGGTCGATGTCGATCAGTCCCCCGATATCGCCAAGGAGCTCCGCATCCGAGCCATGCCCACGATCATCGCGATCAAGGACGGCGAGGAGTTCGATCGCGTGGTGGGGATGCAGACGCCGGCTCAGTTCAACACATGGCTGACGGGGCTGCCGGAGGGGAAGAAATCCCTCGACGCGGCGGTCGAGCGTGCGGGGGGACTCGATCCGGGCGCAGGCAAGGTTGATGTCAGGGCTCGGATGACGCTCGCAAGAGAACTCGCCAGCGCCGGGAGGGCGGAGGAAGCCGCGAAAGAGTACGTGTGGCTGTGGAAGAACATGCTGAAGCATGACCGTTCCATGTACGGCGTACGCATTTCCTTCATGGCACGCCAAATGACCGAACTTGCCTCAGAGAGCGAGGCCGCCCGCGTACTCTTCGCCAACCTGCGCGATGAGTCCGGCGCACGGGTCGACGCTGACTCGGTCGAATC
The DNA here is from genome assembly GCA_017303565.1 of Planctomycetota bacterium. GTDB lineage: Bacteria > Planctomycetota > Phycisphaerae > Phycisphaerales > UBA1924 > JAFLCM01. The sequence goes on along the minus strand of JAFLCM010000323.1, from coordinate 529 downwards.
CGCCGTGGATTGGGTTTGTCTGAATCGCGCGCTGGGACATGAGGACCGCACGGTGGAGTGGTACAAGAAGGTCGCGCGGGATCCTCGGTGGACAGAGGTCATCGCACGGATCGACAGTGATGTTTCGGACTATCTGGCGAGAGCAGGTCGCCTCCGCGAACTTGGAGAGCTGTGCCGAGACCCGCTGTCGAGACTCCACCACATGCGGCTGGAGTTTGAGATGGTTCAATCTGCAATGAAGCGCAGCGAAGTTGGCGATCAGCAAGAACCTTCCAAGTCGGGCTGGGAGCAGGAGCATCGCGAGGATGTCGCGATGCTCTACGCGGCGCTGCTGGCCGCGGACCGAGAGCAAGACGCCGGACTCTTCGCAGCCCGGGCCCGCAAACTCGACCCTTCCGAAGCAATGACGCTGACACTGGTGCGCCGTGCGATCAAAGAGCGCGAACCCCGGGAATCGCACCTGCGGTGGCTGGAATCGTTCGCAAGCGAGGAGGCCAAAGAGCTTCGGGGCCGGGTTGCGATCGCATGG
>JAFLCM010000322.1 GCA_017303565.1 Planctomycetota bacterium | reverse complement strand
TGGTGAGCGGGGCGCCGACGGCGCCGGACGGTCAGCCCTCGGACGCGGTGCTCCGGTACGACACGACGACGGGAGCGCTGAACGTGTTCTCGCGGCAGGAACTGTTCGACCGCGACGATGAGTTCGCGCGGCTGGCGGCGGTCCACTACCGGGCGCGGCTGTTCGTGGGCACGAAGTCGAACGGGGTGCGGGTGCTGAGCGCGACGGCGAACGGGACGACGGGCGGGCTGGTGACGTCGGCGGCACTGCCTGACGCCGGGCCGGTGCGCGGTCTGGCGATCGACCGGGAGCAGAACCTGCTCTACGCGGCGTCGGGGTCGAACCTGTACCGGGCGACGGCGACGGCTTCGCCGCCGGTGTTCACGCTGATCGGCGCGATCACGGGGACCACGGACATCCGCGGGATCGCGTTCAGCGAGCAGTACGGCGGGCCTGCGAACGCGGGGCTGTACGTCCTAAGCCGCGCGGCGGGGGTGTCGACGGTGACGTTTGTGCCGACGGCTCAGGCGCGGGGCACTCAGGCGTTCGCGCCGAGCGCGTACGCCACGCTGGCGACCGAGGGGCATTCGATCAGCGCGACCGCGGACGGGCGGCTGCTGGTCGGCACGGACGAGGACGCGGTGATGCTGTCGGACTCGGCCGATACGCGGCTGGGTTTCGACGCGTGGGTGCAGGACGAGTTCAATCAGGTGGTGGCGTTCGCGCGGGGGCTGATCGATCCGGACAACGAGCCGGACGGGTGGGTGATCGACGCGGACGTGCAGCAAGGGTGGTCGCGGTTCCACCCGGCGACACCGGACGGCGCGTGCTGGACGGTCTTGACGATGCTGATGGCCGACCGCGTGAACAACGACCCGGGGGCGCTGCACGATGCGCGACGGGTGCTGCGGCGGTACGCGGGGCTGGCGAACGACGGGATCGTGCCCTCGAAGTCCGCCGACGGGTACATGCGGCACTGGATCGACCCGACGAACGGCTCGGTCAAGCCGGGCTGGCCGACCGAGTTCGCGGTGTACAGCACGATGAAGATCACGGCGGCGGCGGACCGCGCGGCGCAGTACTTCCCGAACGACGCGGACGTCCAGAAGGCCCGCAAGGCGCTGGTGGCGCAGGTGAAGTCGTGGGACGCGTACATCGATTCGGCCGACCGGGTGTACCTGGTGTCGCTGGCGGGCGGCGGGCCCGATCCCGGGCCGCGGAACCCCGCGTTCACCGAGGGGATTCTCTTCGTGGAGCAGGCGGCGCGGTACGGCGGGGCGTGGTCGGTCGCGTCGTTCTCGCGGTGGATCAACCGGTCGCTGTGGCCGACGGCGACGTTCCTGACCGGTCGCCCGATCACGGGTGAGGGCGCGAACGTGTTCCACTCGGCGTTCATCGATATCTACCCGCTGCTGCTGCAGGCCGGGTACCGGGGCGACGCGGGGTGGAACACCAACGTGCGGAGCGTGCTGGACTCCAACGGCGGGTGGACGGACGACAACGGACCGAAGTACTTCACGGTGTTCTCGGCGGGGACGACGCGCTCGGACTGGGGCGGGTACCGGGCGGACAACCTTTCGGCGTCGGGGCATCCCGGCAACGTGACGACGTTCCCGTCGTTGATGGGCTTCTGCGCGACGGGGCGCACGTCGCCGGCGGTGTCGGCGTACCACGCGTATCGGCGCGGGGCGCGGCAGACGTTCCTCTCGGGCGCGAGCATCCTGTACCGGCGCTCGGACGTGGACCGCAACTACCAGCCGGACTCGGCGGGACTGCCGGACGTGGTGCTGGGCGGGCTGGGGCTGGCGGAACTGCTCAGCCCGGGGTCGATCGACGCGGTCTTGGCGAGGCCGTACCTGCCGTTCACGTGCGCGGGGGATTTCAACTTCGACGGGGTGGTGAACACCGCCGACCTGGCGGCGCTGCTGGGGAGATTCGGTCACGCGATCAGCCCGCAGGACGGCGTCGACCTCAACAGCGACGGCCTCGTTGACACGAACGACCTGGCGGCGTTCCTGGCGCGGTTCGGGCAGCCTTGCCCGTAACACCGGGGGTGGTTCTCGGTCCCGCGCCCTCGACGCAGGCGGGATAGGCGTCACGCCTTGCCCGATCGGCGCTGCTCACGCCTTGCCCCGCCCGGGCAACGATCCGATGCCACGATCGGGCCCGGCGCCCTCGTGGAGCCGGGGCACCCGTCGCGTTCCCAGACGTGGAAAGGCAGGGCGATCGGCCGTGGACAAAGCATCGCTCATCGGCATCCTGATCGGCGGCGTCTGTCTGTTCCTGGCGTGCAACCACATCTGCCACGGGAACTGGATGATGTTCTATTCGTCCGAAGGCGTGCTGATGGTCGGCGGCGGGTCGATCAGCGTGTTGTTCATGGCGCTGCCCATGGACAAGTTGAAGCAAGCCGGCGGGTACACCAAGCGCTTCCTGTTCCACAAGGGCATCAGCGCCTTCGAGACGGTGGAGCTCATGGGGCGGCTTTCCGAGAAGGCGCGTCGTGACGGCATCCTCGCCCTCGAGGGCGACATGGGCGAGATCAAGGACCCTTTCCTGGTCAGCGGCCTGAAGATGGCGATCGACGGCGTCGACCCGGAGAAGATCGAGCAGACGCTGCGGCTTGAAGTCGCGGCGATGCAGGAACGCCACAAGGCGGGCAAGAAGTTCTTCGACCTCATCAAGATCTACGGCCCCGGTTGGGGTCTGGTCGGCACGCTGGTCGGTCAGGTCGGTCTGTTCGGCATGCTGGGCACCGGCACGATCGAGCAGATGGGCAAGGCGCTGGCGGTCGCCGTCGGCGCGACCATGTACGGCGCGCTGATCGCGAACGCGATCTGCGGACCGATGGGCGACAAGCTGGGCATGCGTTCGGCGGAGGAGATCCAGAGCCGGGAGATGATGCTGCAGGGGATCATGAGCATCCAGGCGGGCGACAACCCGCGCGTCACCCAGGACCGCATGATGGCGTTCCTGCCCAAGACCGATCGGGCGAAGCTGGCGAAGGCGGCGTAAGTCAGGCACTGGGCACCGGGTCGGATGAACCGAGACACGGAGTGAGCGGGGTCGGGCATGGCCGAAGAACACGGACATGACGAGCACGGCGGCGAAGGGCACGCCAAAGGGCACGGCGGGGGCCACGGCGGTGGTCACGGCGGGCACGGGGGCGGCGCGCACGAGGAGCACGAGGGCGCTCCGGAGTGGCTGATCTCGTTCGCCGACAACGTCGCCCTGCTGATGGGCTTCTTCGTCATTCTCATGGCGATGAACATGAAGGAACCGACAACCGGAGGCATCGGCGGCAAGGAAGAGAACGGCGGCACACCCGGCGTCAGTTCCAGCGATCCCCGGATGCTGGACATGGTTATCAGCATCCGCTCGGCGTTCAACAACCCGGTGCGGATCGACTCGACGGCGCCGGCGGACCAGGCCATGATCAAGCGCCTGAAAGAGAAGAACGCCAAGCCCACAGGCAAGGCCAACCAGGACGCGCCCAAGGGCGACAAGCCCGAGGTGCAGTCGGTGCGCCCGTCGGACTACAAGAAGGTCGGCGGGCTGGTCGCGTTCGCCGACGGCTCGGCGGCGGTGAACTCCGAGGGCGTGGCGACGATCGTCGACATCTCCGCCCGGGTTCGCGGGAAGAAGTGGATCGTCGAGGTGCGTGGGCACGCCTCCGCCGCCGAGACCTTCCGCAACACCGCCAGGGGATACGAGCTGAGTTATCAGCGCGCCATGGCGGTGGCGGAGGTGCTGGTCTCCAACGGCGTGAAGTGGGAGCAGGTTCGCGTGGTCGCGTGCGGCGACGGCGACCGGCTGGTCCCCCTCGCGTACTCCTCCGAGGAGCACCAGCCGAACCAGCGGGCCGAGGTGGTGATCACGAACGACGTGCTGCCCGCCGACCCGCACCAGCGCGACGAGACGCCC
>JAFLCM010000321.1 GCA_017303565.1 Planctomycetota bacterium | reverse complement strand
GCGGCCTTCGTCGCTGTCGTAGGCGATGCCGACCTGCATGAGGAGGGCACCGAGGTTCGCGTAGCCGAGGCCGAGCGTGCGATAGCGCCACGAAAGTTCCGCGATCTCACGCGAGGGGAAGCTCGCCATGAGGACGGAGATCTCGAGGACGATCGTCCAGAGACCGATCGCGTGCTCGTAGCCTTCGAGGTCGAAGGTGCGAGTCTCGGCGTCGTAGAACTTCAGCAGGTTGATCGACGCGAGGTTGCACGCGGTGTTGTCGAGGAACATGTACTCCGAGCAGGGGTTGCTCGCGTTGATGCGACCGCCTGCAGGGCACGTGTGCCACGCGTTGATCGTCGTGTCGAACTGCACGCCCGGATCGGCGCAGTGCCACGCGGCTTCGGTGATCTGCCGCCAGAGTTCGCGGGCCGGAAGCTTCTTCGCAACCTTTCCGTCGACGCGGCGGACGAGCGTCCACTCGGCGTCGGCGACGACCGCGTTCATGAACTCGTCGCTCAGGCGCACCGAGTTGTTCGAGTTCTGGCCGCTGACGGTGTAGTAGGCCTCGCCGTTGAAGTCGTAGTTCAACTTGAGACCGAGGCGATCGGCGATCTCCGCCTGCTCCTTCGTGAGGTGCTTCATGCCCTCGACGAGTGCGGCGACCTTGATCTCCTCGCGGACCTTCCAGTTGATGAACGACTCGATGTCGGGGTGATCGACATCGAGGCAGACCATCTTGGCCGCGCGGCGCGTGGTGCCGCCCGACTTGATGGCGCCCGCCGCGCGGTCGCCGATCTTGAGGAAGCTCATCAGGCCTGAGCTCTTGCCGCCACCGGAGAGCGGTTCGTTCTCGCCGCGGAGCGCCGAGAAGTTGGTGCCGGTGCCGGAGCCGTACTTGAAGAGGCGGGCCTCGCGGACCCAGAGGTCCATGATGCCGCCGGGGTTCACGAGGTCGTCATCGACGGACTGGATGAAGCAGGCGTGCGGCTGCGGGTGGGTGTAGGCGTCGTGGGCGAGTTTGACCTCGCCGGACTCGGGGTCGGGGACGAAGTGGCCCTGGGCCGGGCCGGTGATGCCGTAGGCGAAGTTGAGGCCGGTGTTGAACCACTGCGGCGAGTTGGGGGCGGCGATCTGGTGCACGAGCATGTGGACCAGTTCGTCGTAGAAGGCCTGGGCGTCGGCCTTGGAGTCGAAGTAGTCGTGCTGCTCGCCCCAGTGACGCCAGCAGCCGGCGAGGCGGTGGATGACCTGCCGGGCGGACTTCTCGGGTCCGGTTGCGGGCTTGCCGTCCTTGGCGAGCACGGGCTTGCCGTCGGCGTCAACCTGCGGGACGCCGGCCTTGCGGAAGTACTTGCTCACCATGATGTCGGTGGCGAGCTGCGACCACGAGGCGGGCACCTCGGCATCGTCCATCTGGAAGACGACAGAGCCGTCGGGGTTGGAGATCTTGCTGGAGCGCTTGACCCAGTCGACGGAGGCGAAGGCGTCCTTGCCGGGCTGGGTGAACTTGCGGTGGATCTTCATGGGATGGGGAGGGCAAGAGGCATGAGGCACGAGGCAAGAGTGAAATGCACGGAATCAGCGGCGTTCGAGGCTTCGGATCAGCCCGGCGAGCACCTTGTCGGTCTCGTCGAGGCGGTCCTTCACGTTCGCGTAGTCGTCGTCCTTGAGGTAGCGGAACTCCTTGGCGAACAGCAACTGGGTGTCGATCTCGTACAGACTGGCGCGGGCCACCTTGAGAAAGCGGATGTAGTCCGCGGTGCTCCCTCTTCCGTAGCCTTCCGCGATGTTGGAGGAGACGGAGACGGCCCCTCGGCGAAGCTGGTTTGTAAGGCCGAAACGTTCGTGGTCTGGAAACCCGGCGGTGAGCCTGTAGAGCTCGACTCCGAGTGCGAATGCTCTCTGCCAAGCGATCAAGTCTCGATAGGAAACGATCTCGCTCATCCGGCACTCATGCCTCTTGCCTCGTGCCTCGTGCCTTCTGATTCAGTCGACCTTCGGCAGCGTCAGCCCCCCCTGGTCCTGGTACTTGCCGGCCTTGTCGGCGTAGGAGACGGCGCAGACTTTGTCTGCCTTGAGGAAGATGAACTGGGCGATGCCCTCGTTGGCGTAGACCTTGGCGGGGAGGGGGGTGGTGTTGCTGATCTCGATGGTGACCTTGCCGCGCCACTCGGGTTCGAGGGGGGTGACGTTCACGATGAGGCCGCAGCGGGCGTAGGTGCTCTTGCCGACGCAGAGAACGAGGATGTCGCGGGGTATGCGGAAGGTCTCGACGGTTTCGCAGAGGGCGAAGGAGTTGGGGGGGATGATGACGTGGTCGAGGCCCTTGGCGTCGCAGTCGATCTCGACCATGAAATCGTCGGAAAAGGCCTTGGGGTCGACGATGGCGATGCCGCCGGACTTGGGGACGGGGGTGAAGATCTTGAAGCGGCCGCCGACGCGGACGTCGTAGCCGTAGGAGGAGACGCCGTAGGAGATCTTGCCGGGACGGCGAGCGGCCTCGGCGAAGGGCTCGATAGGGATCAGGTCGCGGATTTGTGTGTCGCAGAGAACGGGCATGTTGGGGGAAGGGACTGGGGACTAGGCACTAGGCACTGGGCACTGGTGGGGAGATGGGGAGACGACAGAACGCGACACCGTCCGCTCGATGCATGGAGCGTGGGGTCGTTGGTCAGGATTTCCCGTTGTGATCCACCGCCTTGCCGACGGGCACACACACTCGCCCGGCGACCCGGGATCGACCCGCCGCGGGTCGCGGACGGGGCGGTTGAGGTCGTTGTCAACCCGTCGTGGGGCCGGTTGGGCCTTCGCGGCGGAAGTGGCGAGAGAAGTGAATCGTACTACCAGTGGTCGTGTTTGCAAGGGCGCAAGGCCCAAAATGTTGTAGGTCCGAGAAGAATTCGCGCGGCGAGCGTAAATGGTTGCTGGGGTTGACTTTGCGCGATTATCCACACCATGGGTTGAGTGGAAATCCTGATCGAACGGGCGATTGATACCACTGCTTGTGGTGCTGGGAGTTGACCCCGCGGAGAGGGGCGGGGACACGGTTCGTCGGGGGAGGTAGGATGGGGCGAATCGCTTCGGGAGGCGTGCGTACGCCGACCCGTCCGGACGGCGTGGCCTGAGAGGGTCTTGCCTGGGCCGGGCCCGTGCACGCCATGCTGGTTACTGAAGCCCGCCCGCCGCGGAATCTCGCCTGGTACCACGCCGGCCCCCTGCTGTTCGGGGACTGGGGGACGAGCCGGCTGTATGTGCTGGGGCTGGCGTTTTTCTATACGGCGCACGCGTCGCCGGTGTATCTGGCGGCGATGAGCCTGATCATGATCGGGGTCGCGTTCGCGTACTCGATCATCTGCCGGAACTTCACGGACGGTGGCGGTGTGTACGCGGTGGCTCGGCAGTTGTCGCCGACGCTGAGCGTGATCGGGGCGACGCTGCTCTTGGCGGATTACATCGTGACGGCGGCGCTGAGCCTGCTGGACGGGATGCACTACTTCGGGGTGCCGCACGAGAGGCACGTGCTGGCGGTCGTGTTGTGCGTGGGGTGCATCGGGTTTATCGGGGTGGTGAACTGGTTCGGGGCGCGGAGCGCGGGGCGGTTTGCGCTGATCATCGCGCTGGCGGCGCTGGTGACGAGTCTGGCGATCGCGGCGATGTGCGTGCCGTACTTCTTTGAGGGCGCGAAGGCGGTGTCGCTGGAGCCATTGAAGGATGAGTCTTGGGCGGAGCGGTGGCAGTCGCTGGTGCGGATCATTCTGGCGCTGTCGGGTGTTGAGGCGGTGGCGAACATGACCGGGCTGATGAAGCAGCCGGTGCAGCGGACGGCGAAGCGGACGATCTGGCCGGTTTTGGCGGAGGTGGTGATCCTGAACATGGTGTTCGGGATTGCGCTGACGGGGCTGCCGAAGCTGGTGGACATCCATGTGCCGGACGCGAT